>DAINRD010000033.1:0-10500 GCA_036742095.1 Archaeoglobus sp.
GACGTGCTCCCTGACCCTGTTTTCGGCAACCATAAGGAGAGTTTTCTCGTCCTCAGCCTCATCCTCGTGGATTGTGACGTCAATGACGTGCTTGTTGGTCATGAGCTGAACCATAACCAGTCCCATGCTCAGAACTATGTAGCTCAGCATGTCCTTCTGCGTTCCGCCAACCCAGCCGAGAGTAATGACTATGTCGCACCCCCTCTCCTCAAGCAGCTTTTTCGCTGCAATGGGCAAGTCCTTTATGCCCGGCACTGTGTAGCGCTCGTAGGGGATGCTGCTTATCTTCCTCAGCTCGTCTATGGCTATCTTCCCCATGTTGATTCTCGAAAAGGTTGTGTCTGCGATGCCAATCTTCATTGCAGATCCCTCAGCAATATCTGGGCGTACTGCAGAGCTGGCTTAATGGCGTTCTTCCTCATCAGCACGTCCTCAAGCGCCGCCAGAGTTGATATGGTCTCGAACTTCCCAACGTTCCCCATCGTTCCGATTCTGAAAATCCTGCCCTTCAGCTCCCCCTGCCCACCGCTTATGAGGATACCGTATTCCTTCCTCAGCGTGCCCCTAAGCTCGGAGTCGCTGACACCTTCCGGCATTTTTATTGCGGTTACCGTATTAGAGTAGCTCGAATACTTGTTCAGGCTGGGGAAGAGCTCCAAACCAGCCTCAACAGCCCACTTTCTAACCGCAGCGCTCAGAATGCGGTGCCTTTGGATTCTGTTTTCCAGCCCCTCCTCCTCAATGATCTTAAGCGCCTCGGCGAGGGCGAAGAAGAGTGGAACTGCTGGAGTGTAGGGGGTCTGCATGTCCTTCAGCTTTTTCCTGTAGGCAGCGAGGTCGAGGTAGTAGGGGCAGCGGTCGTTGTAGTAATCCCACGCCTTTTCGCTCACAGCAACCGCAGCAAGCCCCGGAGGTGCGCCGAGGCACTTCTGGCTGCCAACGATGGCAACATCCACACCCCACTCATCCATCTTGACGTAATCTCCCCCCGCAGAGGTTATCGCATCCATTATAACCAGAGCATCATACTCCTTCGCCAGCTTTGCAATCTCTTTAGCAGGGTTAAGGATGCCAGTGGAGGTTTCGTTGTGGACAAAGGCAACAGCCTCGCATCCGTTATCCAGAGCCTGCTTAACCGCATCAAGCTCGAAGCTCTCCCCCCAGGGCACCTTCACCCTCTCAACCTGAGTGTAGCGCTCCGCTATGTCTCCAAGCCTCTCTCCAAACTTTCCGTTTTCGAGTGTTGCAATCTTCTTAACCCTGCTGAACGAGGCTATTGCAGCCTCCATTCCAGCTGTTCCGGAGCCTGAAATCAGGCAAATGTCTCCCTTCGTACCGAAAATCTCCTTGAGCTTCTCGACGCAGAACTCCATGATTGCGCTGAAATCTGCCGTTCTGTGTCCAATCATCTGCCTTGCCATGGCTCTGATAATTCTTTCATGCAACTGAACCGGGCCAGGAATCATCAACAGCATTATCTCCCTCCGTACTTCTCCAAAACCTTCTCAATAATCTTGTGCGAGCTGCAGTAAGGGCAATCCTCCTTTGCCCTTATCCTGACAACCTCACAATTAAGATTTCTCTTCCTCAACTCCTCCTTAAGCCACTCCTCATCAAAATGCTGGTCGTGGCCCAGAACAATAACGTCGGGCTTCAGCTCCATTATCGGCCTGAACATGTCCTCCTCATCGCCGAGAATTGCTTTATCGACGTACTTTATCGCCTCAACAACCTTCCTGCGCTGCTCTTCAGGCACAACGGGCTTAGGCTTATGTCTGACATTCTTCTCCCTCGCCACAATCACGATGAGCTCATCTCCCAGCTTCTTCGCCTCCCTCAGGAAGGTAATGTGTCCCGGATGGATTATGTCGAAAGTCCCTGTAGCCACGACCCGCCTTTTCATCTCCAATCCAAAATCAGGTAGGCATAAAAGTGTTTTCAGATGTTCTTCGCTATGAGCTCAGCAACACTTATCCTGCTGAAGGCGCGCTCTATCGTGTCGGTAGCAATGATGTCCTTAATTCCCGCATTGAAGAGCTTTATTGCTGCATTCTCAGCCAGGACTGCGTGAACGCATGCCGCACTGACGCTTTTAGCCCCCAGACCGTAAAGAATTCTCGCAGCCTCAGCAACTGTGCCGCCAGTGGAGATTATGTCATCCACGATGACTACATCTCTCCCCTCAACGTCAATTGTCCTGGGGGTGATTTCAACGGTTGTTGCATCAATTCTGTGCTTCTCCATGTAGTCCCACTCACAACCTGCATGCTTTGCAGCAGTCTTGACTCTCTCCATTGAGCCTTTATCGGGGGAAATCATAACAACATCCTTCTCTGCGAAGTATTCACCAACCAAGGGCATCGCATCGAGGTTTTTCAGCTTCCTGAAGTGGGAAGCCGCATCGCTGCTGTGAATGTTTACCGTAACAACCTCATCAACCCTGCTTTCCAGCATCTCCGCCACAATTTTTATGCTAACAGCCTCACCCTCCTTAAACACCTTGTCCTGCCTTGCGTAGCCCATGTAGGGGACGACAGCCTTGGCTTTGTCCAGAACATCCAGGGCGAAGATTAAAGCTACGAGGTCGTCGTTGGAGTTTATGCTTCCCACCACGATTCCTTCTTTCTCCATCACCCTTACGTAAAGCTCTCCATCGGGAAATTTCTTGAAAATAGCCTCGCCAATCTCCATCCCTGCTGTCTCGGCAATTCTCCTCGCCAGCAATGGTGACGATGGGCACGGAATTATTTTCATAAGTTAAAAAAAGATTGGGGGGCTTTTATTTCTTACTGCTCAGCTCTTGCTCTTGTCAACGAAGAACTTCAGAAGCTCCACAGGAATTGGCAACACAATGGTCGTGTTCTGCTCTGCGGAAATCTCGTTGAGAGTTTGCAGGTATCTCAGCAGAATTGCTCCCTCGCTCTGGGCAAGAACATCCGCTGCCTCCTTGAGTTTCATGGCAGCCTGATACTCTCCCTCAGCCCTGATAATCTTCGACCTTCTCTCCCTTTCAGCCTCAGCCTGCATCGCCATTATCCTGCGCATCTCCTCTGGCAGTTCGACGTCCTTTATCTCCACCGCAGTCACTTTGATACCCCACGGATTCGTTTCCTCGTCGATAATCTGCTGGAGCTTTACGTTAAGCTTGTCCCTCTCGGAAAGAACCTCATCCAGCTCCGCCTGGCCGATGATGCTTCTGAGCGTAGTTTGTGCAAGCTGAGCGGTGGCGTACTGGTAGTCGAAAACCTCCGTTACGGCCTTCGCGGGGTCAACGACCCTGTAGTAAACGACTGCGTTGACCTTAACCGTCACGTTGTCCTTTGTAACGACCTCCTGCGATGGCACGTCGTACGTTACGGTTCTGAGGTCAACCACAACCATGTTTTCGAGAATCGGGATTATGAAAAACAGCCCTGGTCCCCTCGCCCCTACAAGCCTTCCGAGCCTGAATATAACACCTCTCTCGTACTCCTTGACTATTCTTATGGCGGAGAAAAGAAACAGAACCACCACTATAAGCAAACCTATCCAGTACCACTCCATACGCAAATAAATAACAAGAGGCTAATAAGTTTTTTCATGAAATGGGAAATCGAAATGGTAGAAAGGTATAATTAGTCTAAAACTATACTCACACCTAATGACAACAATCAAGGTTAGAGACCCTGACAAAAGAAGGTTCGACAGGTTACAACACGAGTACATTGCAGAGAGTGGGGAGAAGATAACCCAGCAAGAATTGTTTTTAAGATTGCTGGATTACGTAGAAGCAAGAAAAAAGGACTTCTTGAAGAAAAAATCGGCGATTGGTGAAGAGGAAATAAGAAAGTTCAGAGAGCTTCAGGAAGACTGGGGGGTTGAGACAAGCGAGGATGAGATAAACTCGGTGCTCTATGATATTCGTTGATACGGGAGTTTTTGTTGCTTACATAAACAAAAGAGATAAAAATCACGAAAGAGCAGTAAAAATTTTTGAAGACATTCTTCGAGGCAAATACGGGAAAGCCTACACATCGACTTGATTTGACGGAGTGGTTACGAGGATTTTTTAACCAGCTCACTCTTTTTCGTATCCCAGAATCTCCCCAATCTTTTGCAGCACCTCCCCAAACGTTGCCCAGTCTCCTCTGGCTGCTGCGTCCATCAGCTGGCTGTAGTATTCCTTCAGTGTCTCTAATTTCTCCTCCGCTGTCTGCTCCTCCATCGGAGGTTGTTCAGGCTTCACAACAGGCCTTTCCTTGAATAGGTTCTCTATGGCCTCGTAAAGGTCTGAGCCAGTAGCCAGCTCCTCATCCTGCACGGCAATTACAAGCCTCAGCTCAGGGATTTTGGCAGACTCTCCACGCAGGTAAACGGGTTCGACGTAAAGCACCGAGTTGTTTATGGGAATCACCAGCAGATTGCCCCTTATCACCCTCGAACCAGCCTGATTCCAGAGGGTAAACAGCTTTGAGAGTTCTGGATCCTGATCTATCCTCGCCTCAATCTGCATTGGGCCGTAAATCAGCTCTCCCTTCGGAAATTCGTATATAATCAGCTCCCCATACTTTTCATCGCACCTCGCTGCCATCCAGGCAATCATGTTGTCTCTGTTAACTGGAGTTAAGGGCAGCATGAGGATGAATTCAGGCTCATCCTCAATGGCGAGGGTGGCGTAGTAGGGTTCAACCTCAATTGTTTCACCTTCAAACTTCTCCTTCGCCACGCTCCAAACGTCTTCTCTGTTGTAGAAGGCTGTCACATCTTTCATGTGATAGGTGGAGTAAATGTAAGCCTGCACCTCGAAGTAGTCCCTCGGATATCGTATGTGCTCCCTGAATTCCCTTGGCATTTCATCGAGGAAAAGGTCGGGAAGAGCATTTTTGAGAGTTTTAACGTAGGCATCCTCCTGCACTACGTAGAACTTCACACTACCGTTGTAGGCATTGATGAAAACCTTCACGGGATTTCTCATGTAGTTGTATCTCCCTATTTCTGCCGAGTACGGGAATCCCTGAAGCACAGAGTACGCATCGATAATCCAGTAAATCTGGCCATTTATGACGGCAACGTAGGGGTCATCATCGTAAACGAGGAAGGGCATGATGGTGGTAACCCTGTCAACTATATCCCTGTGCATCATCAACCTGCTTTCATCGGTGATGTAGTTGCTCAGAATGAGGTTTACGTCTCCGAATCTTATGGAATAAAGAATCCTTCTCATGTAATCGAGCTTAACCCCTCCGTCGCCCGCGTACTTCGTGAAAAAGTTCATGTCTCCCATGGGATAATCAAATTCTTCCTGAAGTGTGTTCACTATAACGTAGTCGTCAGTTTGCTCGCCATAGTAGATTTCAGGACGCTTCAGCTCAATAACTCCCTCAGGCGGGATATCGTAGAGGTAGAATTCCGGCAAACCTTCTTTGGAGACAATGTTGACGGGCGAGGCCACCACTCCGTAGCCGTGTGTGTATATGAGGTGTTTGTTTACCCATGTTTGTGCCTGAGGAGGAAGCTGCTCTGTCGAGAGCTCTCTTGCGGCGAGCATAAGCTGGACATAGCTGCCGTTAATCCTGTATCTGTCCACATCAACGTCTTCGATTACATAATACGTTCTGATTTGCTGTAACTGCCTGAAAACGTCCCTGATTGGCCTGTGGTCCCATATTCTTATGTTGTCAATGGTTTCCTTCGCCCTAACAATGTCACTGTAATTTACCCTGTCAGCGTAGACGAACCTCTGCAGCTTTACATCCTGCAGGTTGTAGGCGTAGAGGGTGTAATTTATGCTGTAGCCAATGTACTGCGACTCGTAGCTCAGTTCCGAGGGCTCCACAATGAACTTCTGAACCGTAAAGGGTGCAATGAAAACCAGAAGAATGGCTATCAGGATTAAAACAACAACTGCCTGAAAGACTCTCTCCACTTTCTTCTTTGCAACAAAGTAGGCAGATGTGATGCCCACGATTACGGCAAGAATGGATAGGAGCAGAAGAGCTGGAGCAACTATGTTAACCTCAACGTAGCTCGCTCCGCTAATCAAACCATGCTGGGAGTAGACGAGTTCGTAGCGTGAAATGAAAATGAAGGCTGCGGCAATGAGGAAGGTGAAGAAGGAGTGCACTGAAAAGTGCAGAAATCCGCTTCCCGGAAAAATCTCCTTGAACTCCTCGAAGCTTTTGACCCACCTGAAGGCGTAAATGTAGGCAAAAATTGAGATGGCAAGGGAGATTATTGATGCTGCCAGCAAAGCTCCGAGAACTATTTTGATAAAGGGGAGTTTGAAGGTGTAAAAGGATGCATCCATCCCGAAAATCGGGTCTTTGATGCCAAAGTCTGCAGCGTTAAAGTAGAAGAGCATGTTGCTCCACAGCTCATTGGCAGAGAGAGCAGCGAAGATTGAAATGATGAAAGAGACAAAATGAGGAATTTTAAGAGGCTCTCCAAGGAATTCGAGGGTCACTCTTCTAACCACAATGTTTGATACCGTCAGGATAACCATGAAGATGGCGAATATAAGCAGGAAGAATCCAATAGAGTAGGTCAAATAGGTCTTGAAAACTTCTGCATACCCCACCGACTCGAACCACAGGTATTCGGTGTAGTAGTAGACCGATAAAGAAAAAATTACGATTATGCCAATCAGGAAGGCTATGAAGTAGAAAACTCTCATCTCAGGTGGTCTGTAAGGTGGTGGATAAGTGGGTGGAATTGATGATGGTTCCTGCATGATAGGAAATAAGTGAGGAAGGTTAAAAGATTTGCCGTGCGATAGAATGGTTAGCCCTTAAGCTGGAGCAGGAAGTTGACCGCCGCTTCCGCATGTAGTTTTGTAGTATCGTAGTATCCTTCACCTTTAAGAATAAGTGGTAGCTCTGTGCAGCCAAGAATTATTCCCTCTGCACCCCTTTGCCTCAGCTCTTCTGCAATTGCCTCAAGCCTTTTCTTGGATTCCTCCCTGAAGATTCCGAGGCAGAGCTCATCGAAGATTATGCTGTGCACCGCCTGCCTGTCCTCTTCCCTCTCGGGGATAATTATCTCAATTCCGTGCTTCTTCGCTCTTTCCTGATAAAATCCATCCTCCATTGTGAATTTTGTTCCGAGGAGGCCGGCCTTTTTCACCCTGTCCTTTTTTAATGCTTCTGCCGTGACGTCAATGATATTGATTAGGGGAATGCTTATTCTCCTCTCCACCTCATCAGCCACCTTGTGCATGGTGTTCGTGCATATCAGAATCGCCTTAGCTCCAGCATTTTCAAGCTTCACAGCTATATCGCCGAGAATCTTACCAAGTCTGTCCCAATCGCCCTTCCTCTGCAACCTGACAATTTCCTCGAAATCGACAGAGTAGAGCAGTATTTCTGCGGAATGCCACCCTCCGAGCTTTTGCTTGACCATCTCATTCATAATTCTGTAGTATTCAACAGTGGACTCCCAGCTCATTCCACCAATCAAACCAATCATGAGTGGAGTAAGTCAAAACAGAGATAAAGGTTATTGGGCTTTTGATACCAAAAATCAAGGAAAAATCTCGTCGAGGGACTTTTGAACCACCCTCTCAATGCCGAAGTAGTCCATTGCAGCTTTTCCAACTCTGTCAACAAACTCCTTTTTTGTGTAAACTCCCAGCCGCCAGTTTTCAATAGAAGCGGCCTTTAGAGCATTGACGAGCGGAGAAATCTCATCAAGAGCTTTGAGCCCCTCATCAGTCTCAACCAATACTTCCGACTCCTTCATCTCCTCCAAGGGTGGAATATCAACAATGACGTATCTCTCATCCACGCCCGCATCCTCGGCAATCTCCCTTTCAGCTCTTCTCTCATTGACCCTCATGACCTCTCTGAAGTCAACAGCCCTTTTTGATACGTAAACAGCCCTCTTAAACAGCCTCCTGTTGTTCAGGTAATGGTAGAACTCACTTTCGTTCTCTTTGAGAAGCATCATCGCCTCGCCATCATCCATTTCAATGAGTCTCTCAGCCTCAAAACCATTCTCGATGACTCGCTCCATCGCCTTCTCGTACATCTTCCTCGCTATCCTGCATACATGATGGAAGTAAACAGTGGGATACATGAGAAATCTTGATATCAGCAGACTTTCCGCAGCCTTAATTCCCCCATGCTGAATGATTACGCCATCATCAAAGCTCACCTTGTCGATAAGACGGTAGAGGTCAAAAACTCCGTAGGCAACCCCCGTGTAGTGAGAATCCCTCACCAGATAATCCATTCTGTCTGCATCAATCTCCCCGCTTACAATGGACTTCTTCCTTCCTTCAACAATAAATTCAATTTCCGAAATTCGGAATCCAAGTTCCTTCAAAACGTCTTTGAGCTCCCCCTTGATCGCCCTCGAAATCGCTTCGTGCTTGTAGGCTGCGTACTTCTCCAGCAACCTCTCACTGCTGTGAGAGAAGGGGGCGTGGCCTATGTCATGGAGAAGGGCAGCTACAAGGACTGAATCGTCAAACTCAAGCCTTTCCTTTAAAATTTGCGCAATGTGCATAACACCAAGGCTGTGCTCAAAACGTGTGTGGTTTGCTCCGGGATAAACGAGATTGGCAAAGCCAAGCTGCTTTATCCTCCTCAACCTCTGAAACTGAGGAGTGTCGATAATCTTAACCATCCAGTCCTCAAGCTTAATCACGCCGTGGATTGGGTCCTGGATGCTTTTTTCCATTGAAAGAGGTTTTTGAGAGGATTGATAAATATTTTTAGTGCCCAGTGAAAGATGTCTCGGGTGGCAGTAAATGGGCAGCACGAGAGGGGCTGAAATTGCCAAGAAGCTGGAGGATATCGAAAAAAGAATTGAGAGTGGGGAAGATGTGAGGAAGGACTTCTGGAAGCTTGTGGGGGAGATAAAAAGGAGCAGAAAAGTTAACGATGATTTGCTGAAAAGAGTTGCATTACTGAGAGACAAAATTTTCCGGAAAAAGGTTGTTACTGGCTACAGAAGAGGTGCTGCAGTATTCATCCTTTTCTTTATCATCTCAAACGCACTTCTTTTGAATCTGGCCCTTTTGAAAGTTCCCCATTTGCTGAAAGGAGTGGTTCTCATCCTCACTGAATTCGCTGTCCTCTACTTCACCTTTCTCACTGGAAGAATTTTAGGGGCCAAAATTTCACGAATTGGAGTGGAGGGGTTCTACATGTACAACCCCCTTGAATTTGGAATGAAGCTTGATTACGTGAGCTATCTCAGAGTTTCCCAGAAAAACCGTGTAGTCTTTTTCCTGACCCCAATTCTTTTAGAGAACCTGGTTCTGGCCGCACAGGCAGTTACGCTAATTCTTCTAAAAAACGAATTCTACTGGATACCTCTTCTTATACTGGTCTCGAACATTCCCTTCGCCTATCTTGTCCACAAAATCAAAAAAACGGGTGAGCTACACAGGTTAATAAGGGAAATTCGCATATTACTTTCTGAAAAGTCCTCTGCTCGATATTACCAGCAGAGCCGCTGAAAAAGCTGAAAGAGACGCAATGTAGAAGGCCACGGTGTAGCTCTGCAGTAAATCTCTGATCAATCCTCCCGCATAGGGGGCTACAAGCCCAGAGAACCCCCATGCTGTGAATATAGCGCCATAAATCCTACCAGCATACTTCTTTCCGAAAAATATTGCCGTTGCAGAGGGAAATAATGCCAGAACTCCGCCGTAATTGGCGTAGATTACCGATGCGAGGGGGAAGACGAGATGGGTGGAGAAAGTTTGGGAGAGGAGAAGGCCTGAAAGGGCAGTAGTGACAAAATTTGTAAGCATAGATTTTGAAACCCCAATTTTGTCGAGCAGGAAGCCCCAGATGAGTCTTCCCGACGCATTGGCAAGAGAAGTGACAATAAGGAAAGTCGGAATCAAATTCAAAAGTTCAGGCGTTTGTTTTGCCCCTTCCTTAAGTATAGGTGCGGCATTTCCAATCACCATTAAACCTGAGAAAGAGGAGAGGAGGAAGCAAAGCCACAGAATCTGGAATCTTCTGTCCTTCAACGTTTCGGAAAGATTCAGGGAGATTTCTTCATCTTTCTTTTCTATTCTGGGGTCCTTCATTGGAATGGCACAGAGAGATATGACCACAAGATATATTGCTCCCAAATAAATGAACGTCTCGAAGACGGATGCGATGCTGAGGAAATGTGAGATTATAGGGGTCATTACCGCCGCACCAATTCCAAAACCTACCGCAACTATCCCAACGGCCGTTCCAGTTCTGTCTGGAAACCATTTCGAAACCAGTGGTCTTGGAACCGCATCAACGAGAGCTATGCCCAGTCCAAGGGCAACGCCCAATCCTGCATAATATATGAACTTTGCAACACTCCACTCAAAGTGCACCATCTGTGAGGCCAAAACATACCCGAGAAAAATGATGAAGGCTCCGAGCAGAAGGGGCAATCTCGGGCCAATTCTGTCGTAAAAAACCCCTGCCGGGATGATGAAAATTGAGTAAGTCAGAGTTATGAGGGAAAAGGCGAGAGTTAGCGGTGCTACATCCCTAATCGAGTAGTAATCCTGAATCGGAGCAT
>DAINRD010000034.1:0-10022 GCA_036742095.1 Archaeoglobus sp.
GTATCAGTATGATCGGATCGGTGAACTGGTGGGCAAAGATCGATAGGGGCTTAACCCTCTTACTCTCTATCGTATTTCTGCCAACTTTCTTCAATCTCTCCTCCGCTTCTTCATCCCTCAGTCCGTTTTCGGAACTGCTGAGATGCTTGAATACCTCATCAACACTCAGCGCCCACCAGTTGACCATCAAAAATATGCTATGGTATGATTTTAAATTAGTTGCTTAAAGGCTTCTTTTCGGTTTTTCGTCCCAAGTTTTTTGTCTTATAGTTAAGTTTAATTTATATATGAAGATATAGTTGAAATAGAGCTGGCGATTACGGCCTTTTTTCTGTTTATGCAAAGATGGCCAAGGATGGGAAGATAAAGAAGCTCTACCAGTCCCTTGCAAGGGCGGAGGAAACTGCACTGGTTTCTCTTCTCCGAAACCTCGGAAAGGATCCCTACAGGGATGCGGTGGAAATGGGGGAGAGCTTGAGGATGAGGCAGGGTTCATGGAGGAGAAGATGAAGTAAGCCTTGGCTGAGAAAAACAGACAACGAACATGAAGTTCTTTGCGGTAATCAAGAAGAGCATGTCCGAAATGCTGGAGTTTCCTGAGGACTTCAGGAAGATTTACGTCTGCCCCATGTGCGGTTACATTGTCAAGGATGAAACGCCCGACGTTTGCCCGCTGTGCAACGCACCGGGAGGTGCTTCAGGAGGTTTTAAAACTATACCATCATGCCTATCTGGAGAAGCCGTCAAGTTTCATTTTTACAAAACCAACCAGCCCCTCAACCTCCCCCAAAAACCAGCGCTCGAATTCAGGCCTTTTGACAGCCCTCGCTATGTCCTCTTCCAGCTTGAGAACTTTTGAAACTTCCAGCCATTTTTCCCGTCTATAAGCTATGACTTCACCATCATCAAAGGCTTCAAGAGCTTTTTCAGCCTCCTCCTCACTTCTGAACTTTAAGCTTGTGTAAATGGCAATTCTGTCCGAAAATTCACCTCTGAAGACGTAAACGCTGACGATTTTGCCGTTGATGTAGCCCATGAAGTGGTCGGTGGCTTTGTCAAACCCCATGGCCATGAACTTCTTCTTGACGTGTTCGGGCAGGTCATCGGTCAAACACCCACAAAGAGCTTTCAGCTTCCCCGTCACAAGCTCCCTTTCGAATCTTCTGAAGAGCTCAGCTGGAAAGCCCACCACGACCTCTTCGCCGCTGTATCCTCCGAGAACCCTCGCCCCCTCGCAGAGAAAGGAGACATTGGGCTTTCCTGCTCTGATTACATCCGCCGTTGCCTCACCGCAAACCGCTCTGCTGCCACTAAACCTCGCAACCAGTGCACCTCCAAAAACCTGCTTAAAAGCTCTTGAAATCTCCATCACCTTTTCGGGAGTTGCTACGACCAGCACGACATCGTAATCGCCTTTTTCATTGTATGGCTCGATGAGGATGCTTTGAGGCTCGAATTCCTTCGGCTGCTCAATGAAAAGGGAAACCTCTGCTCCAGCACAGTTGAAGGCCTTTGCAATTACCCTCCTGTTTGTTGCCTCTTTCACTGCGGAGCAGAACCTGTCCATTACTTCTCCATCCTCGGTTTCTAGCAGCTTTACTCCAACAGGGCTGTATCTGAGCTGAAAATACCTCCTGAAGCTCAATCTTCCACCTCCAGGCCGTATTTCTCGGCAATCTCCTTGAAAGCCTCAGCAACTCTCTCAACCTCCTCCCAGCTTAAGCCGTAAAGGTTGAGCTTGACGTTTCTCGTCATTCCCGGCTGCACACCAAAAATTCCCCTCTCCTTAAGCTCGTGATAGAGGAAGTATCCCTTACGCCTGTGCTTTTTAGCTATTAAGTTAAAGGACGGGGTTTCAAAGTTCATGAGCGTGTGGTTCTTCGGCCTCTCTCCCAGAAGCATGACTCCCTCAATCTTCTCCATCTCCTCAACAAACCACCTCGCCTTCTCAACCTCCTCCTTCCATCTCTTCACCCTCTCCTTCACTGCTGGAAAAGAGGCCATCAGGGTTACAAGAGGCAGGCCGTAAACTGGCGAGCAGCCGAAAAGGGCAACCTCTTTCTTGGTGAAAGCCCTGCCGCTCCAGTTTCCCCTTACTTCAGAAACCCTGAAAACCCTTTCAGCGAACTCAAAAGTTGTTGCGAGAATTCCGATGGGTGCTGTTGCAGCCCAGCTTTTGTGCCCGCTTGCAACAATAAAGTCGCATCCTGTTTCCCTTCCGTTAACCTCCATAATTCCAGAGGTGTAGGCTGTGTTCAAAATAAGCGGAATCCCGTAATCCCTGCATATTTCCGCAACCTTCTTGGCATCGGCCAAATTCCCGTATCTGTAGTCGGCGTGTGTCAGCAGAGCAACCGCAGGATACTCTCCTGTTTCCTCCTTAACCCTCTCAAAGGTTTCAGCATAGCCCTCCGCTTCTACTCTGAACTCAGGATAGCCCGAGTTGGGAACCTCGTAAACTCTCAGGCCATTAAGTTCGGCAGCAATGTATGAAGTGTAATGTGCCAGAGAATCCAGCACAACCGCTCCCTTGAACCCGCTCATCGCCACGAACTTCGCATGCCTCGCTCCAGCAGTGAATCTCACTTCATCCATTCCCAGAAACTCCGCAACCTCTTCCTTGAACCTCTTTATGGGAGGGTTGTCTATCAGGTCAACTCTGCCCTCGAAGCAAAGATCGCACATGCTGTAGCCATCTCCCCACTCTAAAAGCACCTTCCTCGCTTCTTCGGTCAGAATTCCTCCTCTCTGGATGGGGTGGACGTTAATCATCCCTTTTGATGGTCTCTGCAGTTCCATTGTTTAACTTAACATTGTTAAGTTTTTTAAGTTTTATCCCTAAGCTATCCCTAAGCCATCACAGAAGCAGTCTCCTTCCGATGTTCAGAAAGTCCGAGTAAAAGTTCCCTGATGGGGAAAATTTGAAATCAATTTCAGAGCATATGCAGACGCATGCCGGATTCTTTGTAAACCTGAACTCCTCAAGCAGGTTGAAATCCGGCATCGGAATGATGAGGGGATAAAAGCCAGTAACCTCCTTGCACCTCCTGAAACCCTCTGCTGCAGGGGCGAAAATTGCCTCGTCTGCGAGCTCGAAGACTGCCTCAATCTGGGCGTAGGATGGGGCGAGAATTCCCGGAATGAAGAGGTAAAGCTGGCTGTAGTATGTTTTTGCTGATGGTAGAATTTTTGTTTTTTCTGCAACTTCAAGAAGTTCATTTCTGTTTAGAGCCTCATTATCACTTCTGAAAACACTGTAAGCTTCATCATAAACAAGTTTTTTTCTGACTTTTATCCCATTCACCCAGTCGACAAGGAAGAGGCTGTCGAAAACTGCTCCAAACTTTTCAAAGCTCATGTGGTGAAGGGCAGAAAAAACCACGGTGGAGAAAAAATCAGAAATATCCCAGCTTTTTACTGATAAACCTGCCCTCGAAGCCAATCTGCGGTGCAGTTCGACAGCCCTATGACTGTTTAGAATGGAAGAGACGTTCTCTATTACTTGCCTCTCTCTAAAATCTTCTGAAAAAGTATACCTACTTATTTTCCCATCAATGAAAAATTTAGGCTTTACAAGGCTGTATTTGAAGGGATTTAGAGACGTGAAACCATCATAGAGATATGTTAAATCGAATTTATCGAAACCATAAGCCCGGCAGAAGGTCTCGGCAACCACATTCTCGAAATGAAGTCCAAAGAACTGCCTCCACATCCCAACGCCAGAAAATTCAGGAAGATGCTCATCGCAATCAAAGCCAAAGTTTCCGAGAAGGTAGCGTCTTGCCCTCTCCCTGCAGCCTGAACTCGCTCTTCTGTTTATCTCCTTCCTCAAATCATAGCTGTTGATAACGTAGGGCAGCCCGAACACATCCATAGTTATTAACGCTGTTTTTTACCGTTTGGTGCACTTGGTAACAAATATAAAGGAGTGCATTAAGGGTTTGTAATGTTACGGTGCATGCCGTCTCACAACTCCATCCGTACTCCCTCTTATCTTCCCGCAGTCTCTCCGGCAATATACCTCGCCATAAGATTTGCCATTTCTCCAGACTTCTGGAAAAACTACCTTGCTGACTACGTTTTGCATTCACTGACTTTTTCCGTATCATTCTTGCTTTTGCCTTTGGTTGTTCTCCGTCGCTCTGGCAACTTGGGAATTTTTGCAGGCAGAAGGCAGTTCCTTGTTAGCTTTCTGGCATACGTTCCTCTGACAGCAATTTTTATCCTCCTCTTTGACAGTACACTCGGGCCAGCAGGCGAGGGAATGAGTCTTGTTCTTTCAGTGATTCTTGTGTCCCTCAATGTCTCATCCGTTGACTTCTACGTCTTTCGGGTTTGTGGTGGTGTTTTACCTCACCTTTCTCCAGCTATTACCTCCACCGTCTGGTTTCTGATACACCTCCCCGAATCACTCTGGCTGATTGACCTCGGTTTTGGCTACACAGCAGTACTTTCCTTCATGACCCTTTCTGGCGTGTTTCTCTCTCTTGTTTACTGTAAAACAAGAGACGTTTCAGGCCTGATGGCAGGCCACATTTTCCTGAATCTGGTTCTCGCAGCAACCCGCTGAACCAGCACCTGTTAACTTTAATCACCAGCTTGAAGTGATGGTGGGGGAGTGGCGGTAGTAAGCCCCCTTCTGTTCAGGCGGCATTGGTCTGAGCCGCTGAGCGTTGCACCCGGCGGGGAGGAGGTCGTTTCATCCAGAACGGGTGACCTCATCCTCGCGGAATCCTCGCATTTCCCCGTCCCGGTGTCGTTTCTGTTCCTCCTCCACCCCCTCTCGGGGGCTATCCGCCATAGCGGGTGGGAGGACTTTCCTCCTTACGGTCAGCCGCCCACCGCCGCTCCCCCAAAATTAATTTTTGCGAATTTTAATAAACCTTCCTACCGCAGTGGCATCATAAAAAAGAAATTTATTTTCTTATGTATTCAAGAATCTCGCTCTCCTTAGGGATTTTTCCCTGAATTACTATCTGTCCGTCAATCCAGACTGCAGGAGTCGTCATTGCACCCAGTTCTATAACTTCGTTCAAGTCTGTAACATATTCAACTTCCACATCAAGCCCCTCTTTCTCAACAACCTTCTTCACAGTTTCGTAGGTAGCCTTACATCTCGGGCATCCCGGACCGAGAACTTTTATCTTCAAGCTATCACCTCCCCGTAAATTAATCCCGCAACTGTTGAAAGAAAAACTATTGTCAGAACATAAACAGCTGCCCTTTTAACCCCGAATAGTCTGCCAATGGCAAGCATATTGGGCAAGCTCAGGCCAGGGCCAGCTAAAAGCAGGGCAAGGGCTGCTCCACTTCCCATTCCAAGCTTCATCAGTGTATCCACGAAGGGAGCTTCAGTCATGGTTGCAAAGTAGCTGAGAGCACCAATTATTGCTGCAAGAAAGCTTTGCCTCAATCCATCTCCACCAAGCCACACCTCAATTATGTCGGTGCTCTTCAGTATTTCCCCCACAACTCCGACAATGAACACACCGACCAGCAGCAGAGGAATTATCACCTTGACAAAGAACCATGTTTCAAGCATCCAGAACTTCAATTCCTCCCTTGAAAAGCTCAGCAATGCGTATATTGCCGTTAAGCCCATCATCACCCCAAAAACCTCCACCTTGAAGAGATAGGGTTTTCCAACGCCAAGGTAGTTTGGCAAAAGGAGAGTCGCAACGAGAAGCGCAAAGAGAATCAATGCGTTTCTCTCTACCAGCTTTCCGGGGTTTGCTGTCACTGCAACTTCTTTTTCCGCAACACTTCTGTCGAAGGTGTAGAAAAGTATCAGTCCAACAATGAAGGCTGTAGATATCGCAGCCACAATCCTCGCTACGGCAATTTCAAGACCGAGAACCGCTCCCGTGTAAGTTACAGCCAGAATGTTTGTGGCAGGCGCTACCCAGAGAATTATCATCGCCGGAGCGGTGGCGTTGGTTCTTTTGTATATTCCCGATGCTATGGGAATGACTGTGCAGGAGCAAACAGCGAGGAAAAATGATGAAACCACTGCAAGGGGGAAGGAGCGCACCTTGGAAGTTGCTGCACCAAGGTAGTTTACCAGCACTGCCTTGTTCATCATTGACATCAGAGCGCCAGCTATTAGGAAGGCAGGCACCAAGCACGTCAGCACGTGGAGAGCTATGTACTCTTCAAGAGCACTGATTCCAGCGAGCATCAGACTGTAGATTTCCATTGTATCGTTTTAAAATTAAACGCTTTTTAAACATTTTGGTTTAAATTTTAAACATCTTTCTTTGCCTTTACCAGAATCTGCAGTCCTACCAGAAACAACTATCCAGAAATGGGTTGGAGCGGGTAGAAATTTCCCAGACAAAGTGGCCCGGACAAAGTGGTTTTGAAAATAAAAATAAAAGTTGGTTCAGGTTGCGTACAACTTCTCCCTGAACTTCAGGGCAACGTTGACGAGCATTATCAGCACAGGAACCTCTATGAGCGGTCCAATCACGGTGGCAAAGGCCTGATTGCTGTGTATCCCCCAGATGGCAACAGCTACTGCAATGGCAAGCTCGAAGTCGTTGCTCGCTGCGGTGAAGGAAACAGCGGTGGTTTTTGGATAGTCAACACCCAGCTTGTAGGCTATGAAGAAGGTTATGAACCACATGATGAGGAAGTATAGCGTCAGCGGGATGGCAACTCTAACAACCTGCATCGGCAACTCGACTATGTACTCACCCTTGAGGGAGAACATCACGACGATGGTGAATAGCAGCGCAGCTGGGGTGAGCAGGCTTATTTTTGGAGTCAGAACGTTTTCAAACCACTCTCTGCCCCTCGCCTTGAAGCTGCCGTATCTGGTGGCAACGCCCATGATGAATGGAATTCCTAGGTAGATGAAGACGGTCTTCGCAGCCTCGACTATGCTCACATTGGCCTCAACCCCCTCAACCAGCCCGAGGGTGTTCAGAGCGAAGGTGATGAAGATGTAGATGTAAACCGCATAGAAGAGAATCTGGAAGATGGCGTTGAAGGCCACAAGCCCAACAGCAAGCTCTCTGTCACCCTCCGCCAATTCGTTCCACACGATGACCATGGCAATGCATCTCGCCAGCCCAACAAGGATAACACCAATCATGAACTCCGGCATGTCTCTCAGCAGAGTGATGGCAAGCAAGAACATCACGACAGGCCCGACAATCCAGTTCTGTGTCAGAGAGAAGGCGAGTAGCTTGAGGTTGCTGAACACTTTTCCCATCTCCTCATACCTGACTTTGGCGAGTGGGGGATACATCATCAGAATAAGGCCAATGGCTATGGGAATGGATGTCGTGCCGATGCTGAGTGAGCCGATGATGTTCGCAATGTCAGGATAGACGTAGCCGAGGGCAACTCCCCCAATTATTGCGAGGAAGATCCAGAGAGTCAGAAATTTCTCGATTATTGAGAGTTCTTTCTTCTCCTCAAGCGTTACGTAGTGCTCCACCACCTTTTCAGCCTTCTTGATTTCTCTCTCTATGTCATCAATTCTGCTCACCCTACCACCCCCTTAAGCATTGGTGCGATAATGCTCTTCATCTCCCTGTCCACCATCTCCGCCTTAACGAGAATAAGGCAGCAAACCTCTTCGTTTTCATCACAGCCAGCAATGGCGACAAGCCTGTCTCCCGCTCTCAGTCCAGCTCTATCCCTGAGCTCTTTGGGCAGCAAAATCTGGCCCTTTGAGTCCATTGTGAGGACAGCCTCAATTTTCGTAGCTTTACAACTTTTCATGATTTTCCTAAAAATCGGATGTGATAAAGTTTTCTGAATAAGATTTTTCACCGAAAATTTTTTAAGTTTGTTAGACATTATTTAGCTTGAGTTAAGCAGTGGTGCAGCATGACGGGAAATGGATACATCTGGTATGGGTGAACAATAAACAAGGGGCTGTTTTCAGAGCGGATGATCCGAAATGCTGGAGCTACAAGATTTCGACTACTGGTCACCCTGTGCCGCCTGGGCTGATGCTTTCTGGGACAGGGTTACTGGCAATGTTGATGCTGGATATCAGAGAACACCACACGAAACGAAGATCGAGGTAAATGGTATCGCATGGGAACTTTGCGATCTGCATGTTGAAAAAGGCGACTGCAACTTCTATATATGAGTTGATACCATGTTCTTCAATTTTTTAATTCCCGAGTTTCCTATTTTATGGGATGCAACTCCATTCATAACGGCCTACATCGTTGACAGTCTCTTTATCCTTACCTATGCGTGGATAGCAAGATGCGAACTTGGAAGCGAGTGGAGATTTGCAATCGTGACCCTCTCCTTGATACCTCTAAACCTGCTCATGTTTTTCTTCACATTGATTGCCACAGACATTGTGGAGAAGGTTGCTCAGGCGATTATCAACGCAGAGGAACCAGTTCGTATATTGGGTGACTTTGCTGATACATCAATTGGGGCAATACCTTCAGAGGCAATTCTCGGTTATGCATCATCCTTCGCCTTTGCGAAAGTCAGCAGAAAGCACCTCATCATTTCATGGATCGCTGCGAATTCCATATCAACGTTAATCGTTGCGGTGTTCTTCGTTCCCCACTTCTGCGGTTTGTCGCCTTACAGGTGTTAAAGGAGGTTAAGCAGTAAGTCAAAAGTAGGATGTGAGATGGATTCGGAAAGCCGGGTAATTAAGGTTTGAAACTGAAGGCGCCGGTGAGGAAGTTTACTCAAAAATGCAATCTGGAGGAGAGCTGGAAATTGCAACTAAATTTCTGAGGTTTTATCCCTTACTTTTCCATAGACTTTCTCTCGAAAAAGTTTTTGCAAATCTCGACAGGTTTTTCAGGCTTTTTCTCATGCTGGCATTGAATGTTGAAGGAAGCTACACTTAGAAATAGCTTTAAACCTAACTTCGAACTCAACCAAAAACGAAGTCGGGCAGAGCTCCCAAAAACTTTAAATCACGACTCAGTGATTTGTAGGAAGTGTCCCAGATGAGCGCTGTTAAGCTTGTGGAACTTCTGCTAACTGCAGAAATATTCAACAGGTATGAGGAGCTAACTGAAGACGACATACCAAAGGAGATCAGAAAACTGCTCTACAACAAAGGTGGGATAAAGAGACCTGTGGTTATAAGGGAAGATACCGTCATGAAATATGCGGGAAAAGTTGACCAGAGGCCACCTTTTGTTGACCTTAACTCCTTCTCAAGACAGTACATACTCACTTCTTTTGATTTAGCTGTCAAATGGTTTGCAAGTAGAGGGGTTGATTTAATAAAGAAAAATCCTGCTCTCGCTTACTATTACCAGAATTACGATTCTCTCGATGTATCATACGAGGAGGCGAAAAAGGCCAACCTCCCGAAGCATGGAGACAAGGAGTGGCTCAGAAGCTTGATAGAGGAGCTTGAGAAGAAGGACGAGACGAGGGAGATGCTTTCCCTTGTTAGAGTGCTGTCCCCTGAAGAAATTCCCGTTGACTTCAGGGAGGTGGCCCTCAGCGAGGAGCAGCTTGAAGAGGTCCGGAAGATTGAGATTGCCCTGGAAGAGAGAAGTTTTCTGAGAGAAATCGGTTTATCGGACATTGGCAAGCTACTGTTCATAGGCCCACCAGGCACGGGAAAAACCACCACTGCGAGGGCTTTGAGCAAAAAGCTCTACCTTCCCCTCCTTGAGGTGAAGCTTTCCATGATTACCAGCCAGTATCTCGGTGAGACTTCTAAGAACATCGAGAAAATCTTCGACATAGCGAGGATGATGTCTCCATGCATTCTGTTCATTGACGAGTTTGATTATGTTGCCAAAATGAGGACGAGTGACGAGCACGCTGCCATAAAGAGAGCCGTGAACACACTCCTTAAATCCATCGACGACATAAACCTCGTTGAGGATGGAGTTTTGCTTATCGCTGCAACAAACCACCCGTCCCTGCTCGACCCGGCAGTCTGGAGGAGGTTCGACAAGGTTATTGAGTTCCCTGAGCCTGCTGAAGCCATCAGAAAGAGAATATTCGAAATTTTTCTTGCGAGAATTGAAGGTAACTTCAACATTGACGAGCTTGTAAAGGAGACT
>DAINRD010000035.1:0-7491 GCA_036742095.1 Archaeoglobus sp.
CAATGTTGGGGGCTTTCCAACAAGCTACAGGTTCAAGGATGTAATTGAACCACTCAGAGAGCTATACAAGGATGAAGTCAGGGAGGTGGCCAGATATCTCGGATTACCAGAGGAGATTTCCGAGAGGATGCCCTTCCCCGGCCCGGGCCTGGCAGTGAGAATTGTCGGAGAGGTAACTCCTGAGAAGGTGGAAATAGTCAGGAAGGCAAACAAAATTGTCGAGGAGGAGCTGGCGGACTACAAAAAATGGCAGTGCTTTGCTGCCCTCGTTGGCAGAGCGACAGGTGTTAAGGGAGACGTGAGAGTGTGGGGATACATAATCGCAATCAGGGCTGTGGATTCGAGGGACGGCATGACTGCCGACCCGCTGAACATCGACTACGAAAAGCTGAGAAGAATTGCCCTCAGAATCACGGGAGAAATAGACATGGTTTCAAGGGTGGTTTACGACATCACACCAAAACCACCCGCAACCATAGAGTATGAGTAGTCAGGGTATTCCCAGCTTCCTGAAGATATTCCTCGCCGCAACCACGAGAGGGTCCCAGACTCTCGAAACGGGCGGGTAGTAGGGGAAGTCGCAGAAGAAAAGGTCCTTCACATTTCCATTTTTGTAAAGGAGTGCTGACGCCGCATAAACCCTCATAGCCACGTCCTTACCAACAGCCTGCATTCCCAGCAGCCTTCCATTCCTGTCAGCCACCACCTTGAGGTGAACGAGCCCTCCGGGAAGATATCTTGCAGACGTTCGAGAGGTGATGAAGGCAGAAACCACTTCGTAGCCCTCCCTTATCGCCTCATGCTCACTGAGTCCTGCTTTTCCAATTTCGATGTCTCTAAAGCCAGTAAGCTGACTCTTCAGGGATCCGGGATAGTGAAGCTCCAGTCCCGCAATGTTAACTCCAGCCACATAGCCCATCTTGTTGGCCGGGGCAGCCAGGGGAATCCAGTCCTCCTTTCCAGTTACTACGTTGATTGATTCTGCACAATCTCCAGCGGCATAGACATTCTCCCTGCTCGTTTCCATCCTGCTGTTGGTCTTAATTGCTCCTTTAACACCCAGCTTTACAAAACCCTCCGCAATTTTCGTGTTTGGCAGAACGCCAATGGCAACTATTGTAAGGTCACACGGATACTCCCCCTTGTTTGTAATCACCTTCTCAACCCTCTCCTTACCTTCAAAGCCAACCACCCTTTCGCTAAGCCTCAAATCAACGTACTTTTCCATCTCGGCCTTGATAATCGCGGCAATCTCAGCATCATATTCGGGAAGGGGACGCTCTGCAACCTCTATCACGGTTACCTTCTTGCCCATTCTTGATATCGCATCGGCCATCTCCACCCCAATGTATCCCGAACCAATAACAACCACTTTTTCTGCCTTAAGGGCTTCGAGCTTTACCCTGTCTGCATTTTCTATGTCGTCTACATAAACAACTCCTTCGAGGTGTTCCCCTTCCACCCCAAGCTTCACGGCTCTTGAGCCCGTTGCAAAAAGGAGTTTGTCCCACTCATATGTTCTCTCCTTACCCCCCTCCTCTGCCGTGAGAGTTCCATCACCAATCTCGACAACCCTTGATCCAGTATGAACATCTATCCCTCTTTCGTGCCTGAAATACTGGACGTCGTATGTGCAGAGTTCTTCAAATTTCTCTGCTGCTCCCCCAACAAAAAAAGGGATACCACACGGAGCGTGACTGACATACTGTGTTTTTTCGAAAACCATCACTTCCCAATTCGGTCTCAGAGCCTTTACTCTTGAGGCAGCACTCATTCCCGCAGCTCCGCCACCGATTACAGCGACTTTCATTTCACCACTCTTCACGATACCTATAAAATCCTTATTTTTAAGATTTTTCTTGCAACGTTGACAGTGGAGCTAACTTTCCTCTATCCCAAAAGCATCTATCCTCTTAACCTCATCAAACACCCCAACAGGCTTGTAGAAGGTTGTAACCTGCTTCAAATCCCTTAAATCTTCTTCTTTCAGCGGAGCCTCCACCTCCACAAAGAAAACGTAATCTCCAAGCCCCGTACCGGCTGGGCGGGATTCGAGCTTCCTCAGATTGAACCCCTTTCTGTAAAAAATTTCCAGCACATCTTTTAGCGCACCCGGCCTGTCCTCAACACCGAAGAACAAAGAGGTTATGCTCCCCTCGCTTTTGCCTGTTTTTCTCCTTATCAGGTAAAATCTTGTCACATTTCTGCCCTTCAAATCCTGAATGCCCCTTCGAAGGATGTGCAGTCTGTAAAATCTTGCGGCATTTTCGGACATTATCGCTGCGGAGTAGTCATCCAGCAGCTTTGCTGCATCGCTGGTGGAGGTGGTGTATCTTATGGCTACTGAAGGCATGTAATTGTTTATGAACCCCATGCACTGGGCAACAGCCTGAGGGTGGGAGTAAATGGTTCTAATTTCCTTCAAATCGATTTTCCTCTTGGCAACGAGGCAGTGGTTCACCTCAAGCTTTGCCTCACCAAAAACCTCCACCTCGTGGTTCATTAGTGCGTCAAGAACTGGCAGAACTGTACCATTTACTGAGTTTTCTATTGGGACGAGACCAATGTCAACATCTCCACTTTCGACGAGCTTTATTATCTCATCGGTTGTGGAGCAATATCTCAGCGGAACTCTTGAACCAACAAGCTTTAACGCCATTTCATCGCTGAAACTTCCCTGGGGGCCGAGCACAGCTATGGTGCGCTTAACTCCAGCAACTCTGTACTCTTCCTCCTTGGCAAGGCTCATTATACCCTCAAAGATATCCTTTACCTTTACTGGATTGAGGTGGGTTTTTGAAACAACCTCTCTTATTTTCTCCTCCTCCACTTCCCTGACCTCGATGGGTTCATCTCTTTCCAGCTTTATTCTGGCAATCTCTCTTGCAGCCTCAACCCTCCTTTCAATCAGTCTCAAAATCAGCGAATCCAAGGATTTTATCAACCCTCTGAGCTCCTCAAGACTTTCTGCCTTCTTTGTTGCTTTAAAGGCTTCAAGTATTATGGTGCTTTCCTCATAATCCGTGTAAATTTTCCTCAGCTCCTCAAAGATTTCTCTGAAGCTCTCCTTTTCCTTCATTCTCTCGCTGAGCTCAATTGCACGGTCGAGGAATTTCTCTCTGATTTTCTCAGCATTTTTCTGAATCTGGTAGTACATCTCCCAGTCCTGATTTATTATCCTGCTCGCAAGCTTGTAGAGGACTGTGAATATGGGAGAGGCATATTTCAGCTCATCCTTGCTGTATCTCAGGAATTCAGCAATTGAAACGAGCATGAAATGGGCAATACCCTGAATCTCTGCCATTTTCCTGTCATGCTCCTCCACATCGAGCTTGCTTATCACAGCCCCACATCTCCTGAACTCATCGAGGATTGCTTTTTCCTCCTCTCTGCCTGACTCTCTGACCACTATGATGTTTGAAAGGGCTATCTCGCTGTCTCCACCGAGCATGGGGTGAATGCTGAGAAAGTCAAATCCCGATTTTTCGAAAAGAGGAATTACGGGTTTCTTAACTGACGAGATGTCTACAAGCAGAGCATTTTTACTCGCTTCCTTCCTGATGTGCTCCAGTGCATCTTCAAGGGCATAAATCGGGGTGCATACAAAGATTACATCAAAACCCGAAATTCTGTCCGTATCCCTCTTCATCTGGTCTATGTCATAACCCTTAACGTAGTATCCCCTCCCATAAAACAGGTCTTTAAAGAGCTTTCCCATGTTTCCAACGCCGTAAATCAGTATCTTCAAAAAATCACCCCATTCTCCTTATTATTTCGAGGGCATTCTCCAAACTTATCTGGCCAGGAGCCTTTGGTTCACCAACATAGCAGTAAATGAAGGGTGAACCGAGAAAGGCTGCGAGGATTCGGGTGAAGGCGAATTCCTTACCCATTAAAAAGGCAACAACGTTATCATAACTAACAAGCAAATCGACAATTTTCTTCACATCCTTCCTGCTTCTCCCCAACGTCGCAATCTTAACGATGTCCCCCCTCCTTCCTTCAACAATTTTTCTCAGTTCAGCGTAATCAGGGGTCTCGTTAAAATTATGGTAGGATTCTACAATCTCGCAGTTGAAATCAAAGGCGGAATCGGGCAAATCAGCTTCAAGATCAACATAATCGGGTGAAAGGGAATTAAACTTCTCTCTAATGAGTTTAAGCCTGATACTGTCATCATCGCTGAACTTTCCCCCATCCACCACCCTTCTGCAGGTGAGAATTTTCTTCTTTTCCGTCTTAACAGCATCAAAATCGAAAAGGTCAATTCTAAGCTCCACCACATCAGCTTTATCTGCCATCATCAACTCATCGGGGCTGGAAACTGTCGCAACAAGCTTCATCACTACCTCTCCAATATGAATTCCTCCACTTCAACACCAAAGTGCCTCGCCTTCTTCCCAATCCAGACCAGAACCTCGTCTCCCGCCTTAAGCTCGGAAACCGAAATGTGTCTGCCATCAACACCAACAAGCTTTATGGTTTCTGCATTCTGCAGGATAACACTCCCATCTTCGCCGTTTACCTCAGCCCTTACGAGAATCAGGGGTCTCCTCTCTATCTTCACCCTTCCAACGTAGCTTTTCCTCACACTTCCGTCAAATCTCACAACCTCAACCTCATCCCCCGCTTTGAGTTCCGCAAGGTATCTCGTCTTCTCCCCAACCTTGATGTAGGCGTTTACACTACCAGCATTAACTCTGAAAGGTCTTGAAGCAACATACTCACTCTCCTCGCTCTCGCTGGCGACGAGAAACATGAAAGATGCTCTGTTTCCAACGAGCATGCCTTCTCCGGGTGTCATTAAAGTTACAGTGTCGATGCAAACCCTCTCTCCAACACCAAGTGGTTTTATCTCCACAACCCTTGCCTTCTCAAGGTTTACTGTCTCTTTCTGGTCCTTGACCACCTCATAGAACTTTCTCAGCCTTTCTCTTTCCCCTCTCACAGCCACGCCGTCAGCTCCCCTCTCGAGAGTTGTAAGGGCAAGCTTTGCATCCTCAAAATCATCAACTGCAGCTATCACCTTCCCACTTTTCTTCATCGCAACGATGTTTTCCAGAGGTATGACCTTCCAGTCCTCAAACTTCAGCAGTGCAATCTCTTTGTCCAAGGCTTTCATCTGGTCTTCAGCCGAGGAAATTTTCACGAGCGCCTCCTCTAAGGGAACAACCTCAATTCTACCGAGCTTCTCTGCTCTGTCCTTAAACTCTTTCCTGACAAAAGCACCGTCAAATCCAATTTCTATGGCATCTTTTAGCATCTCCTTTGCCTCATCCCAGTTTTCTGAATCAGCCAACAACCATACTTCCTTCATACTCCATAACCTCCTCTGCACCCATCCCTTCATGCACCACCATGTGCAATGCTTTGGCAACTCTAACTGGATGGTCGCTGTTAAATACATTTCGACCCACTGCCACCCCCGCAGCACCTCTCCTGAGGGCGTCCTCAACCCTTCTCAGCAGTTCATACTCGCTCCCTTTGCTACCTCCTGCTATTACAACTGGCACATCGCAGATTCCAACGACCTCCTCGAATTTTTCAACGTAGGGTACTTTCAGAATGTCCGCCCCCAGCTCATAGCCAATTCTTGCCGCATGCTTCACGGTCTCTGTGCTCACTTCCATTCCCTCTCCCCTTGGATACATCATGGCCAAGAGAGGAATCGCATAGTAGTCGCAAACCTCGGATATCTCTCCCAGCCTCTCTAACTGCTCCCCCTCTGTTTTGCTGCCAACATTTACGTGCACACTTACAGCATCCGCTCCGAGAGAGATAGCTCTTTCAACACTCGTTACAATTCTTTTGTCATTCGGGTCGTCAGCCCAGATTGTTGACCCGCTGAGGTGGATGATTAACGCCGCCTCCATATCTGCCAGAACCTTCGAGTGCTTCGCCACTCCCTTGTGCACGATTACGGCGTCTATGTACTTTCCAACAAGCTCTACCACTCTATCAATTTTTTCAATGCCTTTCTCAGGTTTAGTGATTCCGTGGTCCATTGGGAGAATTACTGTCCGTCCTTTTTTGATTATTCTGTTAATCCTTCTTCTTTTACCTACCATATAAAACACCTCTTATATTTTTCGAGCATAGACATATACACAAAACCACAGCCATTGCAGAACACCTCCTTCGATTAAAAGCCAAACCAGTAGCTAAAGCCAAAATAAAATCCAAAGAATTCTGCACCGCCAACCACTTTGTGCATTGATACAAATTCAACATCCAGTATTTAAAATTTGTCATTTGAGACAGCGCCCTTTTAATGTAAATTGTCCCTTAAATTGGGAATAAACCCTCATAAAGGGTAAGATTTAAATACGTGGGAGCTGTCCTCTTAGCCATGAATGATGCTGCTGAAGGTGTAAAGCTCAGCAGGGAGAAAATTGAGGAAATCAAGCGAAAAAGGTTTAGAAGTATTCTTAAGTACGTTTACGATAATTCGCCTTTTTACAGAAAGCTTTTCAGGGAGAATGGCGTCGATATTGAGTCAGTAAGAGAGCCGGCAGACATAGCAAAGCTCCCCTTCACCACAAAGCAGCATTTAAGGGATGCCTATCCGCTCAAAATGGCCTGCGTTGGGAAGGAGAAAATAGTCAGAATCCAGATGAGTGGTGGCACGACGGGGCAGCCTGTAATCATCCCGTACACCCGCCACGATGTGGAGCAGTGGAAGGAGATGCTACTGAGGGATTTTTACCTTGCCGGAATAACCTCAGAGGATGTTATCCAAATTACCCCGGCTTTCGGGCTGTGGAATGGTGGCTTTGGCTTCCACTTTGCCGCTGACGCAATAGATGCCTTTGTCATACCAATTGGTGCTGGAAACACGAGAAATCAGGTCAGGTTCATGGTTGACTTCGGCACGACTGTGCTGTGTGCGACTGCAAGCTATCCTTTGAGAATTGCAGAGGTTGCTGAGGAGATGGGCTACGAGCCAGCAGAACTGCCAGTCCAGAAGATGCTGCTTGGTGCTGAGCCTTGGAGCGAAGAAATGAGGAGGCAGATTGAGAAGACCTTTGACTGCAGGGCCTTTGACATCCCCGGATTGACGGAGATGGGGGGTGTGGGGACAGTTGGCTTCGAGTGTCCCAGCAGAAACGGCCTGCATATCTGGGAGGACAACTACATCGTTGAAATCGTTGACCCCGAAACGGGAGAGGTTGTCGAGGACGGAGAGGAGGGAGAGGTGGTTTACACCTCGTTAAACAGAGAGGCAATGCCCCTCATAAGGTATCGCAGCGGTGAGGTTTCTGCTGTTGTTTCGAGGGAGAAGTGCGAATGCGGCATCGAGCACATGACTATAAAGAGAATAAGGGGCAGAACGGACGACATGGTGATTTACAGGGGCGTGAAGTTCTATCCGAGCGATGTTGAGCAGATTCTCGCCTCTTATGGAGTGAGGCACTACAAAATAGAGGTTGGTGAGGGAATAAAGGTGATTTTTGAGGGTGAAAACGGCCTTGCAGGGAGGGTTGCCAAGGA
>DAINRD010000035.1:7501-10010 GCA_036742095.1 Archaeoglobus sp.
CACAAAGCCCGGCTCACTTGAGAGGTTTGAGGGCAAGGCAAAGAGGCTGTTCAGGGGGTGATAGAATGGTTATTACTGCCGTTTATGTGGCATCTATCTGCCTGATGGTATTCGGGTTTGGTGTGGCAGTGTTTAGAGCGAGGAGAATGCTATGATAATTGAAGCAGTTCTGTTCAGCTATCTGGTTTTAGTGATACTCATCGGCATCTACGAGTACAGAAGAACGAAAGGTCTGCTTGACTACTATCTTGCAGGCAAAAAGCTTGGAACGCTTGTAGTGAGCTTCTCCTTCTTTGCCACCTACTTCAGCACCGCAGCCTTCCTCGGAGGAGGTGGAAGTGGCTTTATAATGGGCTTCCAGTGGTCAGCCTTTCTCACCTTCTTCCACGTTCTCTTTGCCATCCTCGCATGGATGGTGATAGCACCACCGATGAAGAGGATTGCCGATGAATACGGAGCGATAACGATTCCCGAGCTCTTCAGGAAGAGAGCTGGTATACTCAGCCAGATTGTTGCCGCAGCAGTAATAGTCATATTTTTCGAGCTTTACATGGTTTCCATTTACAAAGGCGCAGGCAATTTGCTTCAGGTGATGCTTTCAATGGACTACACAACCGGTTTGCTGATTACAGCCATTGTAGTCATGGTTTACACCGCAATAGGCGGTTTCAGGGCGGTGGTGATGACCGACCTAATTCAGGGAGTCATAGTGCTGATAGGTGGAGTTACCCTCTTTTTAGCACTCATCTACTCCCTCGGTGGTTTTGGAGCAGCAATTGAAGCCCTGCAAAACGCAAAGATTTTTGGAGGGATGGATGGGAGTGCACTCTTCGAGTTCGGCAAAGTTGCCCCACCACCAATAATGAAGGCGGGCATGGTAATTCCCTTCATTCTCAGCCTCACCTTTGCAATAAGCATTGCACAGCTCGCAAGTCCCCAGCTTGTCATTAGGTTCGTTGCCGCCAAGGACGAAAGGGTTATTGCAAACGGAATGATTCTAACACCCCTCATAATAGGAATTTTCGCCATCTGCGTCTTCAGCATTGGGCCCTTTGGCTGGGTTGTGATTCCAAAGTATACGGACGACCTTATGCCTTTCCTGAAGGATACCGACCTCGTCGTGCCATTCATTGCAATGAAGCTTTTCCCTGCAGGCGTTAACGCTTTACTCCTAACCGCCATAATCGCTGCCGCTATGTCCACCATTAACTCTCTCCTACATGTTGTCGCAACGGCTTTTGTCAGGGATTTCCTTCAGAATGTCAGAGAAATAAGAGAGAGCACAGCCCTTGCTTTGACAAGGGTCTCAGTATTCCTTTTCGCAGCAATCCCGGTGATTTTTGCAATCAAACCCATGGGGCCGATTGTTGAGATTGTCGGTGTGAGCTTCTCAGTAATAACATCAGCCTTCCTGGTGCCGCTGATTGCATGCCTTTACAGTGAGAGGCCCAATTCTACAGCAATCTCAGCCTCGATGGTGGCTGCGGTGATTGCAAGCGTGCTGTGGTACTTCTACTTCTACAAGGTTTACTGGATTTACCCCGTTGTTCCGGGATTACTGGTGTCCATCGCAGTGTTTGCAGTCTTCAATCTCGCATTTCCGCAGCCTTCAAAGGCCGAAGCGTGAAAACCAGTTCAGTATTTTTTTCTTTCAAATATTCAATCATTTCTCTGCTTAAGTCAGCAGCAGCCTTGTTCGCTTTAACGAGCAGAGTTCTGGGGCAGGTGTAATTGCTTTTCCTCACAACGATATCCTCTGGATGGCTGAGCGTGAGATTTGAATCTCCCCTGCCAACAATTTTTTCAGATATCCCGTAATCGGGCAGGAAAAGCTCTATCTCAAAAAAATGACCCTTTTTTAGAAGCTCTTTGAGATTTTCGGGCAGGTCTGCAACGCTTTTGTCTGCACCAACGCCTATTATGCAGTCTCCTCTGGGCGTTAAGTGCTCGCTTTTCGTTATCTCAAAAGTGGTTCTGTGGGTGGCTCTGATATTTTTATGACCGTGTGCAAAAATTTTAAACATGAAAAAGAAAAAGTTACTTCTTGGCGAGAGTAATCTCAATCGCCGAAACGTTTGCAGCCCCCTGCTCTCCTTCAATCTGCTCAGTCGAAATCTGAATGTCCTTCACTTCCACATCTGGCAGGAAGCGCTTCCTGACAATCTCTGCGACATCCACAGCCCTGCTGATGGCCCTACCTCTCGCCTTAATCGAAACTTCCTTCGCTCCACTGTTGAACTGCGTCAACACGGCCAGCACGTAATTCATCACAGGCTTGTTCCCAACAAACACCGAATTCTCTGCCATTTTTCTCGACCCCCTTTTGTTTTTTGTGATGAGAAACAGTATAGGAGTTATATTAAATTTTCTGCTACGCTGGTTTTGATTTGATATAAACGATGTAAAATAGCATGAGAAGTTCTCCAGAATTTAATTTTCTTCTTAGATGCTTGCTTCCAGAAATTAAAATTTTTGGTGCTGTTACATCTTCCTTGGAAATTAAAAAGAG
>DAINRD010000036.1:0-9991 GCA_036742095.1 Archaeoglobus sp.
GGCCCCCTGAAATCAGGAATTCCAGACTCCGTTGAAACTCCAGCACCTGTAAGAGCGATAGCATAGCTGGACTTTGCAAGGATTCTGGCAACTTCAGCAATGACTTTTTCCATAATCTATAATCGTTAAGCTGGATTAAAACTTTCTCAGCATAATCAACTCCCTTAGCCAGCCGAGCAGACCCCTAAAGCACATGGCAAGGCTCGGTTCTGCATAGCAGGAGAGATAACAATTCTTTCTGCAGCTTTTGGCTATCTCCACGCCCTGAATGAAGCTTTCACTTCCAATAAGCTCCCTGAGTGGCTTATTTAGCACGTTTCCCACAACGATGTAATCAAGCTCGTAGCACGGTGCAACAACTTCCCCGCCGGGGCTCACCCTCAGCAGGATGTGGGATTGGCAATTGAACCTCTCTCCCTTCAAAATCATTTTCAAATAAGCCTTAGAATTAAGAATGCATCTGTAATCCTTTTTGAGTTCAAGAATTCTTGAAGCTGCAATTCGAAGGTTCTCCTCGCTGATTTTGGCACATCCCTCAAAGTAATCTGAAACGGGTTCAAAGGCTATTTCCACTCCCACACTATCAGCGAACTCTATGAGGTCACTGACTTCCTGAAAGTTCTCGTCTGTGAGAACGACATTTATGCAGGTTCTGTAGTTCTCGGCTGCCCATTTGACAGCATCAACAACAACTTTGAGCGCATCCAGCCCCCTTATTCTGTAAAACCTCTCCCTCGAAAGAGTGTCGAGGCTTATGCTGAGAAAGTCCACACGCAGCTTTTTGCCCCTTAGCTTTGTTCCGTTGGTGAGGAGGAAGTTGTAAAGGCAGCAATCGTCCGAATACTGCAGAATCTCACCTAAATCTCTCCTGAGGAGAGGTTCACCACCTGTTACCGTGTAAACAGCAATTCCCGAGTCTGCTGCCTCAGAAAGTAAAGCTTTTATCTCGCCCAGATTTAGCTCGTAGTCTCTTCTTCTCCAGTAATCGCAGAAAAAGCAGGACATATTGCACCTGTAAGTCACCATGTGGGCTAAAACTGCCGGAAGTGGTTTGAAGCGGCTCCTGATAAATGCCCTTAGTATCCTGAAGGTTTTCGCCACTCTTAAAATGCTACTTGCTAACTTATAAACTTTTCCCGAAAGCAGGTATTGCCTTCACTCCCTTTCTTTCACACAATTCAGTTATTTTCCTTTCAACAGCCTTCCAGTCAGTCTTTCTCGCCCTTTCTGCCAGCTGACCCAGCTCATCCCCCCTCATGAAGGATTTAATCCTGAATCTGTCGTAGAACAAAGTACTGCCTGTTTCTTCTGCCACCCCCAAAATCTCCTCTACGTCATTCAGGGTCTCTGGAAGGATTGGTGCGAGGAAAATCCACGTTTTAACCCCCTCAGAACTTAGATTCCTTAGAGCATCAAGCCTTTTTTCAGGAGGAGATGCGAAGGGCTCAATCTTCCCCGTGATATTTCTATCGAGAGTTGAGATTGAAAAGCCCACGTCTGCCCCACCTTTAACCAGCAACTCAACGTCCCTCAAAACGAGGCTGCTTTTTGTCTGAATGCTGACTTTAAACCCGCTCTGGATTAAAATTTTTAGAGCCTCTCCTGTAAGCCTGAACTTCTTCTCAAGAGGCTGATAGGGGTCGGTGATGGTGGAGAGCATAACCATGCCCTTTTTAAATCTCTTAACGTCCTTAAGCAAAGCCTGTGGTAAGTTCTCCTTAACGTAAACGAGCTCACCCCAGTTCTCTGCCACCTCTTTCGGGCAGTAAAGGCGAGCATAGCAGTATATACAGCCGTGGGAGCAGCCAGTATAAGCGTTGACTGTGTAATCTATGTTAGGAAGGTTGCTTCTGCTCATCGCCGTCTTTACAGTCTTCTTCACTACACGAATTCCCATAATCTCCTCTGCCTCGCCTGTTTTATCAGATTTGAGGCCCCAATCCACTTCTCTACCCCCAAAGCAGAGAGAGATGATACGTAATTCAAAGCTTCGTCGAGTGAGTCAAATTCTTTGAATCTCCCTGAATACATCTTCCTCAGCATTTCTCTGACAAACCATACACCAATGGGGACTTTAAAACCAGGGTATATTTCCCTCCACACAACTGCAGTCGCCTGCCTCCTTATTCTCCTCAGGTATTCAGCAGTGGCAAGTCTCGCAGAGTAGTAGCACCCACCAAGCTTTGCGTAGGTCTTCCTGCCAAAAAAGCCCTCGCTGTCTGTTAAAACCCCAATCTTACGCGTTCTGTTCCACGTCGTGTCGGGGAACCACGCCTCCCCCCACTCGTAGCTCCACGGTGAGGGGATTAGGATTGCCGTAAAGAGGTTATTGGACTCCTTAAGCGAAAAAACCCTGTATCTGTCTATGATTTCGTAGTGCTTTATTTCCTTGATCATTTTTTTTGATATGGTGTCATCAACGGCAGTTATTGCCCACCTTGTTGGCACCAGCTTTCTTTCAACACCGAGAGTACCGGCAGAGAGAAGTTTTTGAATATGCGAGACGGCAATTCCCTTTTCGTAGAGATACTGCATAGCTTCAACCGCTTTCATGTCCGTATCGTAATAAACCCTCTCAACAGCCCTGGGTGGGGATGGGGTTGAGCATATCCTGACTTCCCTTGCCGGGGCTGAAGGACCAAAAGGGGGCAGAACTTCATCGAAACTCGTTCTCGGTTTTGGAGGTCTTTCAAACTTCATTTCAACCTCGACGGGCTTATCAAAGAGGGCGAGTTCCTGTGCAATGTCAATTCCCTTTCTGACATCAACCTCAAATCTCCCCATAACAAGAGAGTATCTGAACTCAAGGATTTTCTCGACGGGCAGGCCAGACCACATTTCAGGAGTGTCGTAGATGGTGGTGTCGCCAGTTAAGGGTGGCAGAGCGGGAGAAACCCTCACTTTGGGGTAGCCATACCTCCCGACAAATATTGAGGGCGGTGAGGAGCCGAACAGCTCTTCGCTGAGCTTTAGGGCAGGTCTGAATGCTGGAAGCAGGGGACAGGTTTTAAGGGAGCACAGCATCCTGCCCCTGCACTGGATGCAGTCCACATCTAATGTTTGCTGGAAAATTAAAAAGGTTTCATATTGAGCTTAAAAAAGGCATCATCACAGAAACATCTCCTTAACAAGCTTCTCCGCTCCATCACTCTCTCCGAAGTAAATGGCCTCACCACCGACAAGAACGCAGGTTTTATCCGACAGTGGAAAAACCTCGTTTATTTCGTCATGAGTAACAACCACAACCCCACTCTTCTTCGAGACTTCGCGGATGAGGTCAACAACTCTCGCCCTGACCTCCCTGAAGAGACCCTGAAAGGGCTCGTCCAGAAGAAGGTATTTCGGATTGGATATGAACGCCCTCGCCAGCACAACCATCTGCCTCTCCCCACCGCTGAGCTTTCCCGCCTTCTTCTTCGCCAGCGCCCTCAGCTCCGGAAAGAGTTCGAAGCCCATCTCAGCATCTCCCGCAATGGACAGGTTCTCCTCAACGGTCAGCTTTTTCGCCACCCTGAGCCTCTCAGGAGCCAAGGTTAAACCAAGCCTGTACCTCTCAGATGGGTTCAGCGCTGTCACATCTTCCCCATCAAGAAAAACCCTTCCGTCATGCTCCACCACACCCATAATAGCCTTCAGAAGTGTGGACTTGCCACTACCATTAGGACCGAGAACAAGCATGATTTCTCTTCTATCAACCCAGCAGGTGACCTTTTTCAAAATCTCTCTCCCGTTGAGCTTTACGCTGATATTCTCAGCCTTCAGCAAGTTTTCCCCCCCTCATCTCGTAGCTCCTGTCTGCTATCTCCCTTAAAAGCTTCATTCTGTGGGCTGTAATCAACGCAGACACACCTTCTCCTTTGATCTTCCCGAGAATTCTAATCACCCTCCTCGTATTCTCCACGTCAAGCCCGGAAAAGGGCTCATCGAGGAGCAGAAGCTTTGGTTGCATCGCCAAAGCCCTCCCAATCTCAAGAAGCCTCAGCTCTCCCTGGGAGAGCTTCCCAGCCCTCTCCTCCCTTAAGGCATTGAGACCAACAAACTCGCAAATCTCCCATGCCCTCTCCAATGCCTCTCTGTAGGTCTTTGAGAGCAGAAGGGGTGTGGCAATGTTCTCCACAACACTCAAATTTTTGAAAGGCCTCGAAATCTGAAAAACCATTGATATTCCCTTTCTCGCCACTTTCTCTGGGGGCATTGCCGTTATGTCCTCACCCTCAAAAATTATTCTCCCACAGGTAGGTTTTTCCAGACCGGCTATGATTTTCAGCAGCGTGGACTTTCCACTACCGTTGGGGCCGAAAACTCCAACGAAACCCTCTACCTCGAGATTCACACCTCTCAACACGATATTTCCGTTGTAAACCTTGGAGAGGTCAATCACCCTGAGCATTCCACCACCTGCTGAGCTTCGGAGAGAGAATTAGCACCGCAGCGTAAAGCAACAGATGTGCTTCGGGAAGCAACCCCGAAAAAGCCCTTGAAACCACTACAACAACGTAGCTACCAACCACAGGTGAAATCAGCCTTTTTCCAGCAATTAGAGTTGCGATGTATGGCAGCAGAGCAACCTCCATCGAGAAAATTTCAGGCGAGGCGTGGCCGAAGTAGAGCAGGTAACAAACTCCAGCGAAAGTGGCCAATATCACGGAAATCAGAAAGCTAGCAGCCCTGATTTTAAGAACGTCAATTCCCACCGCCCTTGCAGCAATCTCATCATCCCTAACCGCCTCGATTTTAAGGCCTAAAGCTGTCCTCTTTATTGCTATCAGGAAAAACACTGTCATAATCAAAACCAAGGAGGCGAGGATGTAGGAGTTAAATAGGCGGATTGAGGCAAAGCTGAAGCCCTCTTCACCACCAATCAGCTCTCCATCCTTCTCAAACACAATGTAGTGGGAGAGATACCAGAAAATGACTGCTGTGAAAAAGGTTGCAAAGGGAAAGTTCTCCCTGCCAAGTCTGCTGATGGTGAGGAAAATGAGGAGAGAAGCAAAAATTGAGAGTAAAATCAGAAGGGGATTTACGGCAAGGCAGTAGGCAGCGAGGCCAAAGGGGATCGAGTGGGAAAGGCTAACCCAGCCAGCCCTCTTCTCCATGAAGTACCAGGAAAGCGAGAGAGTTGAGTAAACCATTGCAAGAGTTGAAACTGAAACTGCAAAGCTGTTCTGGATGAAGGCTGGTAGAAGAATCAGAAGGGCAAGAAGCAGCAATTCTGCCTTCAGGGCAACCACCCCACCAGAGTTGAGTAGATGAGGGCAATGGGGAAGGTTGCGGCATACTTTCTGAAGGCGTCGCCCACAGCCGAAGCGAGGAATGCAACGATGACCGCCACCACCAGAACACCCCACCCCATCGCTGGATGTATGGCGTGAGTGGGAGAGAGCAAAGCACCAGTCATGCAGACCAGAGCTGAAGAGAAGGAAGTGGCAATGAGTCTTATTCTTCTTGTCCTGACTCCGTAAATCTCTGCTAACTCAAAGTCCTCCTCCATGAATTTCAGCTCAAGCCCTCTCTTGGAACTCATCATCAGACCAAAAAACACGAGAATAGAGGCCAGAATAGCGGCGTTCAGGATTTCATGGACTTCCAGAGCCTCTCCATATAATTCTAAGTAGCTCGCCTCCACAATCTGATAGTAGGCACTTCTGAAGAGTATTCTGATTACCTCTTCAATGCCAATGGCAAATCCCAGAGATACCACTGTAGCCTCACTTACGGACAACTTCTCAGTTAGCTTCGAAAGCAAGGCACCGGCCAGAAATCCTGCCAGAAGGGCTGCCAAAACAGATAGCTCGCCAGCTGACAAGTAGAGGTACGCCCCCAGCGTAAACAGGGATGCAAAGGAGAGGTTCAGCAATCTGCCAAGCTTGTAATTCAGGATTACTGCAGAGGCAAAGAAGGATAAAAAAATTGCTGTAAAAACTGCCGAAATCATTCTGGCCACACTACTTGTGAGGTGGCAAATTCGGGCGGGAAAAGGACTTCCACTTTGCCGTTAACGAACTCTCCAATAGTCCCCTTAAGCCCCTCCATTCCCCAGAGCGCCTGATGGTTATCGTTAAACCTGTAAATCCCAGCAGCTCCCTTAAAGCTTCCTGATTCAAGCGTTTCGATAAGTGAGTTCGAGAAGATGTACTACCGCCCACCAGACTTCTACGATAAGATGGACGTTGACACCAAGCTCGGAGTGAAGGCAGTTGGAGTTGATGTCGAAGCCAAGAAGGTAATGCTGGAGAACGGAGAGGAGGTTGAGTACGGTAAGCTCCTCATAGCCACTGGAGGAAAGCCCTTCATACCGCCGATGGAAGGGCTGGGAGGGCAGAGCAACGTCTTCACCTTCCTGAAGATGGATGACGTGCTTGCGGTTGAGAAGGCCATCAAGGAGGCAAAGAAGGCAGTGGTTCTCGGAGGTGGTATCATCGGTCTGATGGCGTCAGAAGTACTGGCGAAGAAGGGTTTGGATGTCAAGGTTGTTGAGCTCGCGGACAGAGTTCTCGCTCCCGTTGTTGATGAGCCCACATCAAGAATCGTGGAGAGGAAGTTTGAAGAGAATGGGGTGGAGATCATACTCAACAACACCATCTCAAAGGTTGTTGGTGAAGAAAAAGTGGAGAAGGTCATTCTGAGGGACGGCAGGGAGCTTGAGGCGGACATGCTCCTCGTCGCTGTTGGAGTTGTTCCGAATGTTGACATCGTGAAGAACACACCGATAAAGGTCAACAGAGGCATAGTGGTCAACAGGAAAATGGAAACATCCGTTAAGGACGTTTACGCATGCGGTGACTGCGCTGAGATTTACGACTTCGTGTTTGGAGCGAACAGAGTTCTTCCGCTCTGGCCCACGGCCTACACAGGCGGTAGAATTGCGGGATTCAACATGGTTGGTATCGAGAGAGAGTACAATCTGGCAACGTCAATGAACGCCATGCACTTCTTTGACTACTACATAATCAACGCCGGCCTCAACGTTCCCAACGACAGCGAGGAGTTCGAGGTGATTTACAGGCTCGAAGGAGAGAGCTACAGGAAGTTCGCCCTTAAGGATGGTAAGATTGCGGGATTCATAATAGCAGGAAAGATGGAGAGAGCAGGAATATTCCTCAAGCTTATGGAAGAGGGAATAGATGTTTCATCCTTTAAGGAGAGGCTGCTTAAGGACAACTTCGGATTTCTGGACATTCCAGAACCAATGAGGTGGGAGCTGATTGAGGATAAAATCAAGCTTGGAGTGGTGAGAGAAGTATGAGGAGAAGCAGGAGAGTTGTTCTTCCCGATAAGGATCATCAGGCGTGTGGTCTTTTTGGTGTTATAGACCGCAGTGGCAGAAGATTCAGCGGTGAAATGGCGATAAACGCCATGGCGAGCATGAAGGTCAGAGGTAACGGCCTTGGAGGTGGATTTGCAGCTTACGGCATCTATCCTGAGTACAGGGACTACTACGCCCTTCACGTGATGTTTCAGGACTGGGATATGGAGGCCAAGCACAGAGTTGACGAATTCCTGGATGCGAACTTTGATGTGGTCTACGCTGAGGAGATTCCGGTCAACCCGGAAGCAAACGTCGCCTCTCCACCACTCTTCTGGCGATACTTCGTCTCGCCCAACAAGAAGGGAGACGAGAAGAAGTTGAGCGATGATGATTATGTGGTCAAGAAGGTCATGGAAATTAACACGAAGATTAACAACGCCTACGTCGTCTCATCGGGCAAGGACATGGGCGTTTTCAAGGGCGTGGGCTTCCCTGAGGACATAGCAGAGTACTTCATGCTTGCAGAGGAATACAAGGGCTACATGTGGACCGCCCACTCCCGCTTCCCAACAAACACTCCCGGATGGTGGGGTGGGGCGCATCCATTCTGCATCCTCGACTGGACTGTTGTGCACAACGGGGAGATTTCATCTTACGGCACCAACAAGCGCTACCTTGAGATGTTCGGGTACTACTGCACCCTTCTAACAGACACAGAAGTCATGGCCTACGCCGTTGACTTGCTGATGAGAAAGCAGGGGTTGCCGATAGAGATAGTCTCAAAGATTTTCGCCCCACCAATGTGGGACCACATCGACATAATGGATGAGAAAAAGAAGAAGTTCTACACCGTTTTGAGAATGAACTACGGGCCTTTACTGATAAACGGGCCGTGGACAATCATAGTTGCAAGGCACGGCGAGATGTTCGGAATCACAGACAGAATAAGACTCAGGCCGGTAACTTCAGGAGAGAAGGGTGACCTTCTCTTCGTTTCATCCGAGGAGTCGGCAATCAGAGCCGTATGTCCAGATCTTGACAGAGTTTACACTCCAATGGGTGGAGAGCCCGTCATTGGCAGGTTGAAAAGCAGGGAGAAGGAGCTGGCAAAGCAACTATCAGAGGTGGAATGATGCTGGAGGGCGAATTTCACACCCACATGCTTCCCGAATTCATGATCGAGAGAAGGCAGGACCGCTGCATACGCTGCAGAGTTTGCGAGAGGCAGTGCGGCTTCAAGGTGCACTGGTACGACGAAGAGATGGACATGATGAGAGAGGACGAGATGAAGTGCGTCGGATGCCAGAGATGCGCCGTGATGTGCCCCACGAACGCCTTAATCATACAGCCCCACCCGGCGAACTACAAACCCAATGCAAACTGGACGAGGGAGAGGCTGCAGGATTTGAAGAAACAATCCGAGACGGGAGGAGTTCTGCTTACGGGAGCGGGAAATGACAAGCCTTACAGAATCTACTGGGACCACATTGTTTTGAACGCTTCTCAGGTTACCAACCCTTCAATCGACCCTCTGAGAGAGCCAATGGAACTCAGAACCTTCTTGGGCAGAAAACAGGACAGTCTGGAGTTCAAGTACTCCGAAGATTTTGAGGATATCGAGATCACAACCGAGCTCTATCCCAACGTTCAGATTGAAACGCCGATCGTCTTCTCTGCCATGTCCTACGGAGCAATCAGCTATCAGGCCTTCAAATCACTCGCTATGGCTGCAAGCGAGTTTGGAACGCTTTTCAACACTGGTGAAGGCGGATTGCCGAAAGAGCTCAGGAAGTACGGAAAGAACGCCATTGTCCAGTGCGCGAGCGGCAGGTTTGGGGTCGATCCAGAATACCTCAACTGTGCCGCTGTGGTTGAAATCAAGATAGGACAGGGAGCGAAGCCGGGAATCGGCGGTCATCTGCCGGGCGAGAAGGTCACTCTCCCCATCTCAGTTACCAGAATGATTCCTGAGGGAACAGATGCCCTCTCGCCCGCTCCCCAGCACGACATTTATTCCATCGAGGATTTGAGCATGCTCATCTACGCCCTCAAGGAAGCTACCAACTACGAGAAGCCGGTGAGCGTTAAGATTGCAGCCGTGCATAACGTTGCAGCAATAGCGAGCGGTATGGTGAGGGCTGGAGCTGACATAATAGCCATTGACGGTTTGAGAGGGGGAACGGGAGCCGCTCCGAAGATGATCAGGGACAACGTCGGCATCCCCATTGAGCTCGCCCTCGCAGCAGTTGACCAGAGGCTGAGGGCTGAGGGAATCAGGAACAAGGCCTCCATACTTGTGGCTGGAGGTTTCAGGTGCAGTGCTGATGTTGTCAAAGCAATTGCCCTTGGTGCTGATGCGGTTTACATCGGAACTCCAGCCTTGGTGGCTATGGGCTGCACCCTCTGTCAGAAGTGCCACACGGGAATATGCAACTGGGGCATAGCAACTCAGGACCCCTACCTGGCAAAGAGGCTCAATCCCGAAATCACGGCAAAGAGGCTTGTCAATCTCCTGAGGGCATGGAGCCACGAAATTAAGGAGATGCTTGGTGGAATGGGCATAAACGCCATAGAGAGTTTGAGAGGTAACAGAGACCATCTGAGGGGTGTTGGGCTTGAGGACTGGGAGCTTGAAGTTCTCGGAATTAAGGGGGCGGGAGAATGAAGTACTCGATTGGCGGTTTTTGCGACCTCTTTCTGGATTTCTGCAAGGAAATTGAGGAGCTGCTCGACAGAGTAAGG
>DAINRD010000037.1:0-2157 GCA_036742095.1 Archaeoglobus sp.
GTGAGATAGAAGAGGAATGTGAAGTCGAAATAACTCCCTTCGCCCGCCCCAAATCGGTTGAATTTATTCGCAAGAAGTTTGAAGGTGGAAAGTACGAAAGAAATGAAATTTCCGAGATAATCAAAGACATCTCTACGGGAATTTTGAGTGACATTGAGATTTCTGCCTTCATACTTGCCAACGAGATTGTTGGAATGCAGGACGACGAGATCCAGTGGATGGTTGAGGCTATGGTGGAAAACGGGGAGAGAATCAGCTTTGAAAGAGGTAGCGTCGTTGACCTTCACAGCATTGGAGGAGTTCCCGGTAACAGGTTCGCTCTCATCGCGGTGCCTACAGTTGCTGCTGCCGGCCTTTTAATTCCAAAAACCGCCAGCAGGGCCATTACGTCTGCAAGTGGCACGGCAGACACGATGGAGGTTCTGGCAAACGTAAACCTGAGCAGCGAGGAGATAAAGGAAATTACGGAGAGAGTGGGCGGAGTTATAGCATGGAACGCTGCAGCAGGAATTGCTCCAGCAGATGAGCAAATCATAAGGGTTGAGTATCAGCTTGAGCTCAGCCCCAGACCACATCTCATTGCAAGCCTGCTCTCAAAAAAGCTGGGCTGTGGAGCAAGGTTTGTGGCCGTGGACATTCCTGTTGGGAGAGGAGCGAAGATTGAGAGCATTGACCTTGGAAGGAGCTTTGCCAGCTCCTTTATGGAAATCGGAAGAAAGCTTGACTTGAAAATTGCCACTGCCCTAAGCGATAGCTCACAACCTCTTGGCAGGGCGATAGGGCCGGCACTGGAGGCGAGAGAGGTCCTTGAAGCGATGGAAGGTAGAAATGGAGGCGATTTACTTGAAAAAGCTCTGGGCATAGCAGGCATACTCTTCGAGATGACCGGCATAGCTACAAACGGCTACCAGCATGCGAGGAAGATATTCGAGAGCGGAAAAACTCTGGAGAAGTTCAGGGAGATTGTTGCTGCCCAGGGAGGGGATGAGAGTATCAAGGCAGAGGACATTGCCGTCGGGGATAAAACCTACACCCTCCATGCGATGAAGGAAGGGTACGTGAGGGAGATTGATATTGCCGTTTTGAACGAAATAGCAAGGACGGCAGGAGCCCCCAAGGACAAGGGAGCTGGAGTTTACGTTCACAGGAAGAGAGGAGAAGTTGTGAAGGCTGGAGACCCGCTTCTCACCATCTACGCCGAGAAGGAGTGGAAGCTGGACAATGCTATCGAAGTGGCAAACACCAGGCAGGCTTTCGACATTTCAGGTGTTATTATAGAGAGGTACACGCTTGGAAGGTGGTGGTCATGATATTCAGGGCTGTTAAAATCCCCTTCAGTTCTGGCAGATTTGCGGTTATTTTGAATGAAAACGACGCCAGTGAGCTTGGAGTCAGAGAAGGAGATAGGGTGAGAGTTAAATTTGGCAAATCAGGTGTTGTTGCAACGGTTCAGATTACAAAGGAAATTGTGGAGAAGGGTTTTGCCGGTCTGACTTATCTCGCAGCTTCAGAACTTGGAGTTGCTGACGGGGCTGAAATTGACGTTTTTCCGGCACCAAAACCGAGAAGCGTTGAGATGATTAAGAAAAAGACTCGTGGGGCGAAGTTAACCCAAGACGAAATCAGGAGAATCGTAGAGGATATCACCAACAATGCCCTGAGTGAGGTTGAGCTGACGGCCTTTGTTGTATCATCGATGCTGAGGGGTATGGACTTTGACGAGATAGAGTGGCTTACAAGGGCAATGATTGAAACGGGGGACAGACTTTACTTTGAGAGGGGCATTGTGGTGGACAAGCACAGCATTGGTGGTGTGCCCGGTAACAAAATATCACTGCTCATCGTTCCCACTGTTGCAGCTGCCGGCCTTTTAATTCCAAAAACCGCCAGCAGGGCCATTACGTCTGCAAGCGGGACAGCAGACACTATGGAGGTTCTGGCAAACGTAAATCTTGGAGTTGACGAGATAAAGGAGATTACGGAGAAAGTGGGGGGTGTAATAGCCTGGGGAGGGGCCACCAACATAGCTCCAGCGGACGATAAGATAATCAGAGTAGAATATCCGCTTTCCATTGACCCTCGCCCCCAGCTTCTGGCAAGTGTTATGGCCAAGAAGGGGTCGATTGGGGCGAAGCATGTGGTAATCGACATTCCCGT
>DAINRD010000037.1:2167-6736 GCA_036742095.1 Archaeoglobus sp.
TAGCGAAGGTGGAAGTTGGCAGGTCTCTCGCCAACGACTTCATTGAGCTCGGAAGAAGGCTCGGACTGAACGTTACCGCTGCCATTACGTATGGAGGACAGCCTGTTGGTAGAGCCATAGGCCCTGCACTTGAAGCTAAGGAAGCTCTCAAGACTATGGAGGACAGGAAAGGCTCTTCAAGCCTTATTGAGAAATCGCTGGGCATAGCAGGCATACTCTTCGAGATGACCGGCATAGCTACAAACGGCTACCAGCATGCGAGGAAGATATTCGAGAGCGGAAAAACTCTGGAGAAGTTCAGGGAGATTGTTGCTGCCCAGGGAGGGGATGAGAGTATCAAGGCAGAGGACATTGCCGTCGGGGATAAAACCTACACCCTCCATGCGATGAAGGAAGGGTACGTGAGGGAGATTGATATTGCCGTTTTGAACGAAATAGCAAGGACGGCAGGAGCCCCCAAGGACAAGGGAGCTGGAGTTTACGTTCACAGGAAGAGAGGAGAAGTTGTGAAGGCTGGAGACCCGCTTCTCACCATCTACGCCGAGAAGGAGTGGAAGCTGGATAAGGCCATCGAGCTGGCCAGTGTTGAGAGGCCAATTGTGGTTTCTGGCATGGTGCTGGAAGTTTACGGAAAAAGAGGTGTTTGATATGAGTTCAGGACTTGAGGATGTGATTGCCTGTCGGACAACCATTTCGAGAATCGAGCTGCAGGAAGGAAAGGCCATACTTGAGTACAGGGGTTACGATATCCGTGACCTTGCGAGAAAGGCAACGTTTGAGGAGGTGGCATACCTTCTGCTTTACGGAGAGCTGCCCAAGAAATACGAGCTTCAGGACTTTAAAATTGAGCTTGCAGAGAGGAGAGAGCTACCGCCTCAAATCATTGGCCTGCTTACTCACCTGCCACCCTACACTCATCCAATGGTTGTCCTGAGAACTGCAACGAGCTACCTCGGCAGTCTCGACAAGAAAATTGACCTTAAGACCAGAGAGGAGACCTTAAACAAGGCGAAGAACCTGATAGCAAAATTCCCCACCGTTGTTGCCTACTACCAGAGAATCAGGACAGGAAGAAATTTAATTCCACCAACGCTTGAGCTTAGCCATGCAGCCAATTTCCTCTACATGCTGACGGGAGAGGAGCCATCAAGCACTGCAGAAAGGGCGCTGGACATGGACTTAATTCTTCACGCAGAACACGAACTCAACGCATCAACCTTTGCGGCGAGAATTGCAGCGTCAACCCTCGCAGACATGTACGCATGCGTGGTTGCAGCAACGGGGACTCTGATGGGGCCACTGCATGGCGGTGCAGCTCAGGAGGTCATGAAGATGCTCAGGGAAGTTGCATCACCCAGAAGGGCGGAAGAGTATGTAAAGAGGAAAATAGAGGCTGGAGAGAGGCTTATGGGATTTGGTCACAGGGTTTACAGAGGAGTTATAGACCCGAGGGCAGAGCTGCTGAGGCAGCTGGCGAAGAAGTTGGCTGCAGAGGGCACGACAAAGTGGTTCGAAATCAGCGAGGAAATTGCCAAGGCTGCTTACAAGTACAAGAAGCTCCTCCCCAATGTTGATTTCTACTCTGCCAGCGTTTACGCCAATCTCGGAATTCCCGACGACCTGTTCATAAACATCTTCGCCATGGGCAGGATTTCAGGCTGGACGGCCCACATCATAGAGCAGTACGAGAACAACAGACTTATAAGGCCGAGAGCAGAGTACGTGGGAGAGAGGGAGAAGAAGTTCGTCCCCATAACTAAAAGATAAGGGGGACGAAACCTTTATTTGACATGCTGAGGTGGTGGGGAGCATGGCAAGAAAACCAGCGAGAATGTGGAGGAGGCTTGAAAGACCATACACAAGAATCGAATACATTGATGGTGCTCCGGGAACGAGAATTAGAATGTTCGACATGGGTAACAAAAGTGCCGACTTCCCGGTCATGGTAACACTCGTAGCCAAGGAGGCCGTGCAGATCAGGGAGAATGCACTGGAAGCGGCGAGAGTTGTGGCCAACAAGTACGTTGCAAGAATGGCCGGAAGCAGCAACTACAAGCTTAAGCTCCGAATCTTTCCGCACCACATCCTGAGAGAGCACAAGATGGCTGTAGGAGCTGGAGCAGACAGAATTTCACAGGGTATGAGGGCTGCCTTTGGCAGGCCAGTAGGCAGGGCTGCGAGAGTCAAGCCTGGAACGAAGATAATGAGCGTTTGGGTTAAGCCAGAGCACTTTGAAATTGCAAAGGAGGCCTTGAGAAGAGCTGCAATGAAGATGCCCACTCCCACGAAGATTGTTGTTGAGAAGGGGCACGAACTTCTGAAGGGCAAGATTTGAGTAAAGTTTTTTTGATTCAAATCAACTTTTTCTGATGCCTTCCTTGATGGTAGGTGGAACCACCAGCAGCGCAGGCAAAAGTCTGCTCGTTGCTGCTTTCTGCAGAATTCTGGCCAGAAGGGGCTACGACGTTGCCCCCTTTAAGGCTCAGAACATGAGCCTGAACTCCTTTGTAACTTCAAAGGGAAAGGAGATTGCCATTGCTCAGGCCTATCAGGCCTTTGCTGCCGGCATTGAGCCTGATGAAAGGATGAATCCCGTCCTTCTCAAGCCGAAGGGGAACTTCGTGTCTCAGCTTGTTGTAATGGGGGAGGCTGTGGGTGACGTTGATTCGAGGAAATATTACGGAGTGAAGGTTGAGTGGTTGAAGAAGGTGGTTGAGGAAGCTTATCTCAGCTTGGCGGAGGAGTATGACTTTGTTGTTATTGAAGGTGCCGGCGGGATGGCTGAAATAAACCTCTACGAAAGGGATTTGCCCAACATTCACATTGCGAGGTTTGCTAAGCCGGACATTTTGATTGTGGGAGATATAGACAGGGGCGGGGTTTTTGCTTCCCTATACGGCACCTACGCTCTCCTGCCTGATGACGTAAAGCCGCTCGTTAAGGGCTTTGTGATAAACAGGCTTAGAGGGAGGGAGGATGTGCTTGAGAGCGGTATAAGGGAGCTTGAGAGGCTGACTGGAATAAGGGTGCTGGGAGTTCTTCCTTACCTCGATTACAGCTTTCCGTCGGAGGACTCGCTGAACATCGAGGAGTGGGGTTCAGAAGGGACTGTTGGGATTGCAAGGCTGCCAAGAGTTTCGAACTTCACGGACTTTGAGCCCCTCAGGGAGCATGCGAAGTTTCTCAGCCTTAACTCCTCGCTCAATGGTTGTGAGGTTGTGATTATTCCCGGCAGCAAGGACACCATAGCTGATTTGAAGGCTCTCAAGACTTCAAAGCTGGGAGAGGAGATTGTAAAGAAGGCTGGGGAGATTCCGATCATTGGTATATGTGGGGGATATCAGATAATGTGCAGGGAGCTCGTTGACATGGGCGTTGAACATGGCAAAGTCAGGGTTAAGGGTATCGGGCTTCTCGATGCAGTTACGGAGTTCAGGGAGTACAGAAAGAGGACGGTTCAGGTGGAGAAGAGAGTTAACGGCAACGCAGTGATTCTGGACAGGATAAAGGGGGAGAAGGTCTGGGGCTACGAGATTCACAAGGGCATAACGAGGGCGAACAATCCCATTCTTGAGGACGACGGCTGTGCCAGCGAGGATGGCATGTGCTGGGGAACCTACCTCCACGGTCTGTTCTGGAATGAAAACGTTCTGAGGGCTTTGGAGAGTCATCTGGGCATAAAATTCAGGCAAAAAGAGGATTGGGCAGATTTTATTGCGGATGAGGTGGAGAAGAGGCTGGATTTGTGGTTTTAGAATTTTACAAAAATTTCATTTAAACCTGGCCAGATTCCAGTTCGTTGCTGCAAAAAGGAGACGAGAAGGCAAAGCACAGATTCAGAGAGTTTTTGGCTGAGAATGGGGAGTTAGGCACATTCTTGCGAGAGTGTACCATCCACAAACGAATGGGAAGATGGAGAGGTTCTTTGGGTTGATGGGCAGAAGCTCCATCTGTTTGATTCCTTGATGAGTTTGTTTACTGGTACAATTACGTTAAGCCTCACATGAGCCTGAATTTTGATGAGTTTGAAACTCCTTATCAGGTTTTTCTGAAAAAGTTGATCGCTGAGGGAGTATTTGAATACACAAGGGGGTGGTTGTTTGAGGGGTGAAATTTTTTTTTCGGGAAATCATACTATTCATCCTCAACTCTAAACACAAAAAAGAGAAAGAAGCCTTTAACTCTAATTATGGACTGGATATATCACTCGACCTAAATCCCTTCAGGAGGAAAGATCTTAGTAATAAGCATACAGATGGGGTTATTCAACCAAACTTTCTCGGCATGAAGATTGTGGTTTTAATCGATTCTCAGACTTTAACGCCTGTTTTCTTCCACATTTATCCCGCTAACATTCACGAGAGCAGAATTTACCCTGTAATTCTGGAAATGCTGAAGAGGGGAAAGCTAATCAGGTTTGGAGATGCAGTGATCATGGACAGAGGTTTTTACGGCTACAGAAACTATCTAATTGGACTGAGATACGGGATCATCCCCTTAATTATCCCAAGGAAGAACTTCAGAGAAGAGAAGCTTAAAGGGATGGTTGGTTATCCTCTGAGCATATTT
>DAINRD010000037.1:6746-9930 GCA_036742095.1 Archaeoglobus sp.
GATGTGGAGAGGGAGAAAAGGAGGTTTAAAAAGCTCGTAAAAAGATTGAAGGGTTAAGGCAAAATCTTAAGACTTTGAGGAGCACAGTAGAGGATGTGATAAAGTTAGGTGAGGCTTTCAGTATGAGGGATTTACACCGCTATTCGGTTGAATCTGTGAGAAAGAAGTTTGCTCTCTGTCCTGTTGGTGGGGATGACGGTTAAGCTGGGTTTCAGGGAAAAGAAGACTACTCAGAGATTGTCGGAGTGGTGATGTGGAGAAGACATTAAATATTGAATTTAAGCATTGCGGTGCTAAATGAAAAAGATGGTAAGAAATATTAATTATCTCGCTTAAAAGCTCAAACATGAAATTCGGATGTGCTGTAAATTGCATGGATGGAAGAACGCAAGTTCCGGTTATAGGGTGGATGAAAACCAATTTCGGAGTTGACTTTGTAGATATGATAACTGAACCGGGAATTGTGAGGCTGTTTGAGAACGATGAGAAATTCCAAGAAATTGTTGAAAAAATAAAAATTTCAGCGGAGAAGCATGGGTCAGAAGTTATTGCGGTTGTAGCCCACCACGACTGTGCTGGAAATCCTGTTGGAAAAGACAAACAGGTTGAACAGCTCTTAAATGCGGTCCAAAAGCTGAAAAGAGTTTTCAGAAACGCCAGGATTTTTGGACTGTGGGTAAATGAAAACTGGGAGGTTGAAGTAGTAGTTGATCAATAAAATCCTCCATTACCTTAAAAGACAATGTGAGAAAAATCGTTGAAATTTTATCTGAGAATGGAGGAGTGCTGTTTCAGCGAAATAGTTGAAAGAATCGGACTACCGAAGAGCACGGTCAGCTTATCTCTTGATAAGCTTGAAGCTAAGGGGATTGTTGAAAGAAGAAGCGACATGAGTAACTTCGTAATATTGAAGGATAGATAAACTGTCTTATCGGATTTTTGATTGTTTATATACTCCATTCAGCCTATGGGTTGATGTTTCAGAGTCGTTGAGAAGGCTCCTCATCAATTAAATTCCTCTCAGCATCGTTTAAGTGTATAAAACCATGTATGGGATCTCTAATCTCCATCGAAATTAGATACTTGCTAGAACATTTAAAGGTAACTCTTAGCTTTTAAAAATTAACCAAAATTGATTTCCTTAAAATTGTTTATCTACTTTAGTTCACTTCAAATTCCCTATCTTTGCCGCAAGCCTCGCCAGAACGTCCTTCCTCTTCGCCTGAACGAACTTAATTGAGCCAACAACGAGATGCCCCCCGCCATCGACACCAGCGACTATCTCCTCTCTCAGCTCTCTCACAATCCTCGGGATGTCCAGCTCCACTCCTTCGCTCCTGATAACAGCAAAGTCGGGGCCGTAACCGATTGTGACAATCCTCTCATACTTCTGCTTCAACCTGTCGTGCACCTCTCCAGTCAGCTTTCCCGGTGGGGGGAAGGTGAACTTCTTGGCGTAGTTTTCAACGTCAAGAGCTGCAAGGGCTATTCCGTTGGGCAGAATCTGCACCTTAACTCCATCCATCGCAGTTTTCACCTGCTCCTCTATTGCCTCCTTTGCATAGTCTGAAAGCATTCTGACCAGCTTTACATGCCTGTCCTGCCTGCCAAAACCGAGAATCTCGTGCATTATTTGACTTGCAGTTCTGAATCTCAGGTAAAAGCCCTCATACTCCACAGCAAGGGCGATGTCGGCAAGTTCCTCCCTGCTCTTTCCAGAAAGCTCAATGTACCTCTCCACCTCACCCTCTGCTCTATCTCCAACAACGGAAATGGCTGCGAGGTGCTTCATGTCCAAATCAGATATCATCCTCGCAATCTCAACGCAGAGCACTCCAGAGGTGTAGTTGCTGTCCCCACCAACCTTGTAGGGATTCACGTGGTAGAGAATGTATCTGTCCACTTCCTCATCGGGGAAATGGTGGTCAATTGTAATCACATCCGCTCCAAAAAGCAGAAACTGCCTTATTGCGGGAACATCCTCAAAGCCCGAGCCATTATCGACAAGCACAACCAGAGGAATCTTGTCTCCGTGCCTCTCTGTATCCTCCAGACTCTCATCCAGGTCCCTCACGACATCCTCAAGCTCGTAGAAAGGTGCCCTTGAAACCCTCCTCTTAACGAGGTAGTATTTGGCCTCGCTGTCTGAATGCACCCTCTCAACCAAATCGGTCAAGGCTTTTTCAAGGGCAACTCCGCCACACGTCCCATCAGCATCCCAGTGATGCCTGATTATTACGGGCCTTGACTGGTAGATGGCCTTTTTGAGCTCTTTTGCAACTTTCAGCATGTCTTCCTTCAGAGCCTCCAGAACCTCGCTCTCGATGAGGAATCCCATGAAATCTGGCTCGCATGCCCTCTCAATCTCGGCTTCAACCCTCTTCCTTACTTCGTAGGCTTCCTCTCCAAGAAGCTTCTCCATCTCGAGAATCTCAATCTGGAGCTTGTTCTCCCTCCTCTTGACTATCCCGATAACTCTCACAACGTCATCGACTCTTACCTCTGGGTAGGCCCTCTCGCCCCCCTCAAAGGCCGCCGCCTGTACGCTCGCCCTGCCATCGAGAAGTGTAAAAATCGTCGGCCCTCCCGTGACCTTGATGTGCGTAACCAGCCCCCTTACTTCAACCATCTTTCCAGTGTAGCTCTCAAGCTCTGCTATCTCAACTCTCCCAACTTCCTTCGAGATTTCAACAACTTTATAGCCATCCATCTTCACTGGTTTCAGGTCTATCTCTCCGCTCAGCCCGATTCCGCTGACCTGCACCAGAATCTCCTCATCCTCCGAAAACCTGTTGTTTCCGAGGTTCTTTCTGTGTATTAGTCCTCTCAGCCTCTTGTTCAGGTTGACGAAAACGCCTATGTCGGTGACTGCTGAAACTGTCCCAACATAAACTCTGTTTATTCTAACATCCTCAATGCCGCAGCTGTTCCTCAGCCTGTAGGCGTGGGGCTGCCTTCTGCATCTGCTGCAGAGGTCGTGGTTGCCAACAACCTTCTCACCACAAATCTTGCACCTTCCAGCTTTCCCCGTTCCATTGCACTCCCTGCAGACCTCCATGATTTTTACCTTCCCCGTTCCCCTGCAAACTCCGCAAACACCACTCATGAACATCTTTATCTGTTCGTCGAAAAGCTCTGCCGTTATCTTCGGGTCAAAGCTCTTCGCCTTCCCTGTTCCACCGCA
>DAINRD010000038.1:0-9923 GCA_036742095.1 Archaeoglobus sp.
TTTTCACCTTTCCGCCAACCTACACGATTCCTCACTGAGCCTGATTTTCTCAGGCTTCCTTTACGATTTTGGAGTCATTAGAATTTAAATTAATCGAAAAATATTCCATGTAGCAATTTTTTGAATCATAATTACAACAAGTGCTAACAATAAAAAAAGAAGTAACACTTTTACAGATCAAGCTGAATGATTTCTCCATTCTGAACCTGACTCTCGTAAATGGTTATCTCCTTTACGACATTTCCTGCCTTTATGTGGTACGGCGTAATCGGCTTGACGGGATAATCCGAGTTATGGGAGTACGGGAGTACAACTGTGTATGTGCCGTTTTTAACCTCGACCGTCTGCCAGTACTCGAATGTTCTGTTCTGGTTCGTTTTGATTGTTGCGTTTACGCTAACCTCAGTAACGTTGGCAGAAACTTTGCCGGTAACCACAGCCCCCTTCACTCTCTCGAAAATCTTCACATACCCTGAAGGCGCAATCTTTACGGGAATTCCCATCTTCTTTTCGTAAAGCTGGGTGTAGGCGTACTTGTAGAGAACTTCCTGCGTTCCCATTGTTGGAGAAACACCGTATCTCGCTCTCATCACCGCCTCGTAGAGCGCAGTCTGAAGAACCTGGCTCTCGTTGTTCAGGTTGACCTGAGAGGAGTAGGACTTCCACTCAGCGGGATAGTCGCTCTCGTAAATCATCCTGTAGTGGGACAGACCGCTACCGTCAAACAGATGGAGCTTTGCCTCCATAGTGCTGTAGTAAAGCTCGCTTGGGATTCTCAGTGGGATGATGATGGAGTTCAGCGGGATGTCCCACTGGGAATTCGCATAGCCGAATGTGCCCGTGGGTTAGTAGAAGTATCCGCCGTAGTATTTCTCGGCAAGAGGTAAATCTCCTTCAGCCCAAACGGCCATTGCGTAGTACTTCCCCGTTTCCATCTCAATGTCGCTAACAACGTATTTCACGTTCAGCTTCTCTGCAACAAACTCCGCATAGCTCTCGTTCTCGGCCGTGAAGAATGATGATGCACCAGGAACATTGTTGTACTTGTTCCCTATTCCCGCTTGGAATGGGTTGGCGATGGGCATGCGGTGGGCTACGGCCTCAATCCAGTGCCCGTAATCCCACCAGCTTATTACCCCATAGGTTTCGAAGGGGTAGCTGAAGGGCTCCTTATTGCTCTGGGGTGTTGGGTAAAGCTGCAGGTAGTACTCGTCGTACTTTTCTCCATCAGGCGTGTTTTCCCTCATCCACGTCAGAGCATCGTACCACTGCTTGTTCGGCCCTCCTGCATAGGAGCTCTGCGCATCCGCGAGGATGTAGGTGGGGTAGATGGCTACTAAAGCCACAAGCACGGCCACCACGACTCTTGCATAGCTGAATTTACTCCTGCTGTTTATCAGAGATTCAAAGGCTTTGTATAGATGAAACTTCTCAAATACAGTAGACAGCAGCAAAGCAGAATAAACAACTGAAACCCCCGCAAAGTAGTAGGCAAATCTGTTCTGACCCCAGAGAGCGACAAACATTGCAATGGCCCAGATCAAAAGAGCCATTTCTTTGAAGCTCCTTGTTCTGAGAAATCTGTAAGCTGAGTAGATAATACCCGCCATTCCAAAAAAGAACAAAGCTCCAAAGTGCAGAACTGCATTGACGAGTGTGAATTCCCCGTCGTGGGTGAAGAAGAAGGGATAGACTTCGGCAATCGTAAGGGCACCACCTTTTGGCTGGACAACACGGATTACGGCAAGTAGATTTCTTGAGAAATCCGGAGCTACCAGTAACACCAGGGCAACAACAAGAACTGCAAAAACAATTACTACCACAGGCAATCCAAACTTCCTGCCAAGCAGCTTTTCAAAGAATCCAGCCTCATCCCACTTCAGCATCTGATAAAATGCCCCAGCCACAACTGCAGAACCCGCAAGGACGAGAAGCTGGAAGGGTGAGTAATGCGTCGTTGTGAATCCAGGAAAGTTGAAAGCAAAGGGGAGGTAAAGCAATGCTGAAACAGCCAGAGTTACAGCAGCCACCAGGGTTAAATTCTTCAGGTCTGCGTTGAGGAATTCCTTAAAAATCAGGGCGAAGAAAAGGAAGGTGAGAATCATCGGGCCAATAATGAATCCGGGGGCCCAGGTGAGGATATACAACCCAACGGAAATGCCGGCAAGGGCAGGGTAAACAAGCTGCTTTGGCTTCAAGTTCTCCTTCAGCTCCTTTCCACTCCATCTATTGTAGGCGAGCATGAAAAAGGCCAGAGACGCGATTTGCCAGAAAGCCTCCCAGACATGGTGGTCGTTAAAGCCAAGCATGCTTCTCTGCAAGAACTGCCCCGGAACAATTGCTGTAAGCAATGCTGCAACAGCAGCAGTTTTCTTGTCAAAAACCTCTTTTACAAGCAAATAAACCGGAAGTATCATAAGTATACCGCCAAAAGCGGGTATGAATGCAAGCACGGCTCTTAAACTCTCTCCACCCGTGGCGGAGAAAATTATCCCTGATATAGCCCCAAGATAGACGAGAAATGGGCCAAAGTGGGTGTATGAGCCGTAAGGATAATGCGTAAAGGGGTCGAACCATATTCTTGAGGGGAAGTTGTGAATTGCATTCTCAATCAGCCTGTAGTAGTACCACGGGTCGTTTCCGCCAAGTCTTACAGTCCATGTAAAAACGCTGTCCCACGGATTGATTATCCTAAGCTTGAGAGAGATCAAAACGGCAACCATTAGAACCGGTAAATGCCAGTATCTCTTGAGTATCGCTTTTCCGTCCTGCATAGCAGAAAAGGTAAAATGCTTAATTTAAACTTTCTGATAGATGCTGACCTTCGTGGGATTGGGGCTCTGGGACGTTAGAGACGTCTCAGTAAAGGGTCTGGAAGCCGTAAGAAAGGCAGACGAGGTTTACGTTGAATTTTATACCTCCAGACTGTCGAGCAACATCGAAGAGCTTGAGAAATTCTTTGGTAGAAAAATTAAAGAGCTTCAGAGGTCAGATCTGGAGGAAAACAGCTGGAAACTCATTGAGAAGGCAAAGGATAAGGATGTGGTGGTGCTCGTCCCGGGAGACCCGATGGTTGCTACGACCCACTCCGCAATTAGGCTTGAAGCAGAGAGAAAAGGTGTAAGAACGAAGATCATCCACGGAGCAAGCATTGTCAGCTCAGTTTGCGGTTTGACAGGGCTGCACAACTACAGATTTGGAAAGTCTGCTACTGTTAGCTGGTATCCTTCTAAAACGCCCATTGACGTCATAAGAGCAAATATGAAGATTGACGCCCACACACTACTTTTCCTCGACCTCCACCCTGAGCCCATGAGGATAGGACAGGCTATCAAGCAGCTGATGAACATAGACGTTGCCATTGGTGAGCTTTTTGGTGTAGGTGTGGCAAGGGCTGGAAGTGAGGAAGCAGTTGTTAAGTGTGACCTTATCAAAAGGCTCAAGGACTTTGATTTTGGAGAACCGCTTCACGTAATGATCGTGATCGCAAAAACACTCCACTTCATGGAGTACGAGTGTCTGAGAGAGTTTGCCGACGCTCCAAAGGAGCTGGAAAAGCTGGTGGTATAATGCTGAATCTCATCTCTGAAAGGGAGAAAGCTGGGCTTTGGTTGCTCTTACTGGGATTTTTGCTTACCGCTTATCTATACTGGAGGTTTGTTTCATGAAAATTCCCAAAACCTTTGAGGAGATTAAAGAATACTTCGGGGATTTGATCGACGAAGTTACTGCAAAACTCCTCGAGAGTTACGCTGAGGGAAAACCAATCAGGCTAAGTGAGGCTTTGAATAAAACAGGGAGAGTTTTAGTTGAGGGGACGGTTATCAGAGTTTTTCCTGTCAGATACTTCAACAGAAACGGCAGAGAAGGGAAAGTGGGGAGCATAATTCTAGAGGATGACTGCAGGGTGAGGGTGAACTTCTGGAATGATGCTGCAGAGCTAATTGAGGCAGGGGACATTTTTGAAGGGATAAAGGTAAAAATCAGAGGTTACAGGAGAGGGGATGAAATAAATGTGAACAATCTGTCCGAAGTAGAAGTAATCAGCGAGTTTTCTCCAATTAAAGACCTTTCAGACAAAACAGGAAAGAGAATTAACCTCAGAGGATGGGTGAGTGGGATTGGAGACCCTGAAAAGGCTGACGAAATCCACATATCGGACGAGACTGGAAGGGTGAGAGTGAGACTTGAGGATAGCAGTGTTTATAGAAAAGCGGACATTGGGTGTTATGTTGAGGCCTACAATGTGTTTGTTGTCAGTAAAAGCGAAGTTTACGCCGACAGAAATTCAAGGGTTAAGCTGGGAGAATAGAATAGATGTGATTCGCATCTGCAGTCAGAACAGCCGAAACCTTTTACCCTCTCAAAATTCTCGAATTTTCTTGCAACATTACATTCACCTTCACCTACCATTACAGCCCCAAGCACATGCATTTTTGAGGATATGTAGTCAATATGCCATCTAATTCTCTTTTTTCCTGTGAAGTGTCTTCTTATCCTGTGTACACCGCTCCTGGCGCTGCCAACGTAGTAATACCATCCTTTTTTGAAATCAATTTCACCAAGCGAACCTACTACCGTCCTAAACTCTTTCTCGCAGAACATTATTAGAATGTAGGTCGCTCCCACATGCAAAAATGAGAGTTAAGGTTTTAAAAAGGAATACCTTGAACTGTTTATGCTTAAATTCAGTCGCAGCATCCTTCCTGTTATGCTGGCTGTGCTGTTCTCACTCTGCTCTTCAATACCCTCCATTTCCGACATAAGCCTGACAAAGGAAGAATTCTGCAGCAAAGCCTGGAGATACGATTTTGAATGTGCGTTGGACTACATGCTTTCAGACGATGAGCTTCAAAAAATAGCACCTCTCGCAGAAAAATTGAGAGGAGAGGACTGCAAAGATACGGCGTGGAATGTTTTGAAGTGGGTAGACATTAATATGGAGTATGACACGGAGAAGGCGTATCTTCCGCCCCCTCAAATAGTTATCAGGGGAAAAGATGTTGAAATTTACGACAGTGGGAGGATAATTCAGACTCCGTCTGAGACTTTGAAGCTTAAAAGAGGGATATGCACTGATTACGCTTTTCTTACGCTGGCTTTGCTGAAGTACAACGGATGTGAGGGGTATCTGGTCAATGTAACCTTCAGGGAGAGGGGAGAGGGACATATTGCAGCAGCTATTGAAGTTAACGGAACCTTCTTCATTCTCGACCAGCATCTTCCTCCCTTCGACCCAGAGGGCTACTACCTGAAATGGGCAAAGGATGGCAGAGAGATAGAGACAGTCGAAATTTACGTTGGGAATACAACCATCCCTCTCAACTCAAATCAGGGTTACATGATCGCTGAGAAAGATTTGAGAGCCCTTGAATCCCTCCTTTCAAAAAGGTTCGAAGAAGATGGCTTGAGAAGGGACGGAAGTTTAAATGGGGAAAAACTGCCCCAAGGTTACAAAGAGGGTTACATCTTTAAACTGACTCTTGAAATGGCAGACTACTATCACCCTGAATTTGAGGAGCATTATGCAGACTACATTCACGACAAGCTGAGTGAGAGTATTGAGAACAACTACAGAGCTTTTAACGTTGTGGTGAGCGTTTCAGGCAGTAACCTTGAAGTTCTGCTTTACCTCGCCACCTGATTGGTGGAGTAAGAGTTATTTATTTGTGGCCCAAAATTTTTGCGTGGAAGTTCACGTCATAGACTCCAGCGCCATATTCCAGAGAAAGGCCGTTTACAAAAATATGGTCACAGTTCCTGAAGTAGTGGCAGAAATTCTCGACGAAGCTTCGGCACTATATTTCAGCGTGAAGAACCTCAGAGTTGAGGAAGCAAGTCCTGAAAGTGTTGAGGAAGTTAGGATGGCGGCCAGAAAAACCGGTGACATCCACAAGCTCTCAGAAACCGACATAAAGGTGCTTGCAAAGGCGGTTGACGAAATAAAGAAGGGAAACGAAGTTGTTCTCGTAACCGACGACTACGCCATCCAGAACGTGGCCATGAGCCTGGGAATAAAGTTCGATGGTATTCTCCACAGGCAGATATCAAAAGAGTTTAAATGGGTAAAGGTGTGTAGAGGATGTGGAAGAAGAATTGAGTCTGAAATTTGTCCTGTATGTGGGAGTGAGGCTATAATCAGGAGGGTTAAAAATGACAAAAATTGAAACCTTGGTTGAGAGGGCCAGAAAGCTTAAGGAGAAGGGTTTGACGACTGAAGAAATTGCGGACGAACTGAATGTGTCGAGAGAAACTGCACTGTGGCTGATTACGAGAGTTGGAGAGACTCCCCCCTCGGATATTTATGTGGAGTGGAGAGAGCTGACAAAGCCCTCAAGACTTAGATTTATTGCGATGGCGATGGCCGATATGATTGACCGTGCCGTAGAGGAGGTAGATGTCGTTGTTGGCATAGCAACAAGCGGAATACCTCTTGCATCTTTGGTTGCTGAAGAACTGGGTTGCGAGCTGGCAATTTACTACCCAAGAAAATTCAAAACTGAGGAAGAAAAGCCAAGGGGTGGAATATTAAGCGAAAATTTTGCGAAAGTTGGCGGGAAGAAATGTGTTATTGTGGACGATATCACATCAACGGGAAGGTCAATAAAGGAAGCTGCAGAAGTAATAGAGGCCAATGACGGTAAAGCTCTCTGCGCAGCGGTTATTGTCAACAAGAGGGGAGGGGACGAGATAGACAGTCTACCAGTTTTGAGTATGCTGAAGATTCTGAGGATATAATGCCCTCAATGGATGTAACCGTAATTGTTCCCACCCTGAACGAAGAGGAAGCCATTGGAGATGTAGTTGAGGGATTCGTCAGGAAGGGATACAAAGTTCTGGTAATCGACGGTAACAGCAAGGACAGGACGAGAGAGATAGCCGAGGAAAGGGGAGCGAAGGTCGTCATTCAGAGCGGTAAAGGGAAGGGACAGGCTGTTGCAGAAGCTTTCGAACTCATTGACAGTGATGTGGCAGTTCTGGTGGATGGTGATGGAAGCTATCTGCCGGAGGAGGTTGAGAAGCTCCTTGAACCCATTGCAAAGGGAAAGGCTGACCACGTTGTGGGAAACAGGTTTGCTCACTACGAGAAGGGAGCCTTTACGAGGCTGAACCTCTTCGGCAACAAGGTTCTAAACTTCTTTTTCAGGCTTGCCTACGGTGTCGAGCTCAGAGACATCCTTTCCGGCTACAGGGCTATGACAAAGGAAGTTTACAAGAGCGTCAACCTTAAAAAGCCCGGTTTTGAGGTTGAAACCGAGCTAACGGTAGAGACGCTTGCAAAGGGCTTCAGAATTGTTGAAGTGCCCATCACCTACAGAAAAAGGGGAGGAAAGACGAAGCTGAATCCTTTAAGAGACGGATTCAGGATTGGGAAAACAATTTATGAGTTGATGAGCAGGTACAGCCCTGCAAGATACCTCTACATTTTCGGCCTGATTTTCATCATCGCCGGGCTGATTTCAGGAGCCTTTGTCGTTTACGAGTGGTTTTTGAGGATTACGCATTATTTGCTGGCAATTCTTACAACACTTTTCATAATCACGGGAGTTCAGCTAATCATGTTCGGCCTTATAGCTGATTTTATATTCAGAAGCAACGTCGAGTTCAGAAAAGAACTCAGAAGGCTCAGAGAGGCGATGGAGGTTGAAGGTAAGGGAGATTGAGGAGCTGTTTCATCAAAATCTACATGAGCTGGGAGAGAGGGCCGACGCGCTGAACGACAGAGTGATGTTCGTCGTAAACAGGCACATAAACTACACCGACATCTGCGTTGCCAAATGCCCTCTCTGCGCCTTCAACAACAGAGAAGGTTATCTGCTATCTCCGGAAGAAATTCTGAGGAAGGTGAGGGAGGTTGATGGCATAACGGAAGTACACATTGTTGGGGGGCACAATCCCGAAGTTGGGGTGGAATACTTCGAGGAGGTTTTCAGGAGAATCAAGAGAGAGAAGCCAGAGGTTGTGATTAAAGCCTTGACTGCAACTGAAGTTTACTACTACGCCAAGAAGGAGAAAATGAGCATCAGGGAGTTTCTCAGCAGGCTTAAGGATGCGGGTCTTCAAGCGATGCCGGGCGGTGGGGCTGAGATTCTCGTTGATTCTGTAAGGAGAAAAATCAGCCCAAACAAGTGCTCAAGCGATGAGTGGTTGAGGGTTATGAAGATTGCCCACGAGCTTGGAATCAAGAGCAACGCCACGATGCTTTTCGGTCATGTTGAGGAAATAAGGCACAGAGCCATCCACCTCTACAGGCTGAGAAAACTTCAGGAGAAGACTGGAGGCTTTATCTCCTTCATACCTCTCGTTTACCATCCCGAAAACAACCCCCTCGGTAAAGTCGTGAGGGAGAAAACCAATCCCGTTGACATTCTGAAAACAATAGCCGTTTCGAGAATCGTTCTTGACAACTTCAGGAGCGTGAGGGCCTACTGGGTCATGCTGGGGGAAAAGCTGACAGAGGTTGCTCTTAGGTTCGGAGCGAACGATATTGATGGAACGGTTGTTGAGGAGAAGATAACGCACGCTGCAGGCGCTGAAACGCCCAGAGGTCTGACAGTGGAGAGGCTCGTGGAGATTGGTAAAAATGCTGGCAAGAGAGTCGGGCAGAGAGATACCTTCTGCAACATCGTCAGGTGGTACACGTGAGAATCGGCAAGTTCGGCTACCTGAACAACTTCCTTCCGTATTACTTCCTCAACGAGAACGTTGAGATAGTAGAGGCAAATCCGAAGGAGATGGCTTCAATGCTCCTTTCAGGAAGGATTGACTACGCCCCAGTACCTGCCTTTTTCTACCTAAAAAACAAGGAGAGGCTGAGGCACTACGAGTTCTGCGTTGCCTCTGAAGGAAAAGTTCTAAGCGTTGTTGTGGTCTCCAGAAACAAGAGGCTTGATGATGGGGCGATTGCCGTAACTCCCCATTCTCTAACCTCCGTCAATCTGCTGAGAATTTTGCTTAGCGAGAAGGGGATGAAGAACAGGCTTGTTGAGGTTAACACCGCCAGAGCGTCGGAGATGCTTGAGGTATGCCCAAATGCTCTCGTTATAGGAGATGAAGCCATCAAGGCGAGGATGATTCACAGAGTTGTGATGGATCTGGGGGAGGAGTGGTACGAGCTAACTTCTCTGCCAGCGGTGTTTGGAATCTCAGCCTCTCTGAAGGAAACAAATGCGGAGGAAATGGACAGGAAGATTCTGACGGCAACAGAGGAGGGATACCGGAGATTTGGAGAGGTTGTGACGGCTGCAGAGAAAGCCTTTAAGATGCCGAGGGAGTTCCTTGAGGAGTACTTCAGAATGCTTAAGTTCAGGCTTGGCAGCAAGGAGAGGAGGGGGCTTGATGAATTCGAGAAGTACTGCAGAGATTACGGACTACTTGAATGAGAAGCTCACGAAGAGGGAAGCACTTGAGCTTTTCTCCCTGCAGATTCACCAGGTGGGGAGAATTGCCGACGAAATCAGGAAAGTGAGGTGTGGAGACCTCGTAACCTTCGTCAATGACACAAACATCAACTACACGAACATATGCATTTCAAAATGCAGGTTCTGCGCCTTCTATGCAAGAGAAAACGGCTACGTTCTCTCTCATGAAGAAATCCTGCGGAAAGTAGGCTATGCGGTCAAAATGGGAGCAACTCAAATCATGCTTCAGGGCGGAATGAATCCTGATCTGGGATTGGAGTGGTTTGAGGAGCTTTTCAGAAAAATTAAGGCCAAATTCTCTCACATTCACATCCACAGCCTTTCTCCGCCCGAAATCGTTTTCTTGGCAAAGATAGAGAGGAGCAGCATAAAGGAGGTTCTTGATAGATTGAGGGCTGCCGGGTTAGACTCTCTGCCCGGCGGTGGGGCGGAGATTCTCGTTGATTCTGTAAGGAGAAAAATCAGCCCGAATAAGTGCTCAAGCGATGAGTGGTTGAGGGT
>DAINRD010000039.1:0-9849 GCA_036742095.1 Archaeoglobus sp.
TTGAAGAATGGATTCCAGCAACCCTCCGCTCTTATACCACTTGAAATCGATATAGGGGGCAATTATGTAAAGTCTCTGCCGGCAAGAGGAGATGAGGTCGAGAATGGGATTGCAGTCGGGAAGGATGAAGAATGTAACCGGGGCCTTGAAATGCAAAGATTTCCCACCTTCGCCCTTAACGTACACCCAGTTTGAGCAGGATTCTGGTTGAGAAGAGGAGTACTTTTCATCGTTTTCAAGCAGATTTAGCAATGCAATGGACACATTTTTGCTTTCAAAGGTGACTATAAACCCCTTTTTGTTGAACTGCCAGTTCTCTGTTGTTATTACAACTTTATCGCCCCTCAAGGCGAACTTGTAATGGAAGTTTTTGTAGGAGGGAGATTTGAGGAAGATTGTGTTTTCCTCAAGCTCCCTGCAGGGTGTTGGGTCTTTACCATCCACAAAAAGTTTTGAGGGTGTGAAGGGGGCGTGAAAGGTGTATGATGCGACAATCCAGCCATCATCAAGCGTAAAATCGGCTGGAGTGATTATTAGCTCACCCTCTAAGGTTTCGTTGAGGCATGAAAAGCTGCTCCAGTCCTCGTATCTAAAATCCCATCCTGATTGGGTTCTGTAGTAGATAACGCCCTCATCCAGGAAGCTCAAATCCTTTCCGTAGTAAAAGCAGTCTTCATTCAGGCATATTTCCTCACCATTGTTGGAGAGTGCCATATGAGGCGGAAAGGGGACGTCGGCTTCATAACCGAACCTCTGCTGAAAGTGCGTTAGATTTTTTGCTGCTACGTATGTTCCTTCGCCAACCTCCAACCTTCCCTCTCCGTCTGTAAGAATGCAGCTTGAATCACAGTGAAATTTGATGTATTCTGCTTCGTCGCTTCCGTAGGGGTTGGGGTAGAGTTCAAGTAGTTGCGTTGCTGCCAGAACCATTAGCAGAATCAATTTCATTCCTCAACTCCCCGAAGGTTGCGTATCTTTCCGCAACAACATTGTGCTGGTGTATGCTTTCCTCATTTTCCTGCCTGAGGAAGGCGATAACGTCATCCGGGGCGTTGGGGAAAGCCTTGAGCAACTCCATCGCCATGATTCTCACGCTATCCTCCACAAATCTCGTGTTTCTGTGGGCCATTTCAACAACAGCAAGCTCATCTTCCCTCTTGAGGATTTCGTAGGTTTCGTAGCTCATCGAGGATTTCGCAACTTCTATGAGTTTTGAAATAGAAACTTTAAAGCTGTCAGTAACCTGAACCTTAAGCGTAGCCCTGCCACGCTGGTTGTGAGAAGCTACGGGGATTGCTTCAAGGATTTTCTCTATCATCTCCTCTTCCAGCCCCATTTTTGCCAGTCTTTCAGCAGAGCTTGCCTTAACCAGCTCCTGCGCACACGGGCAGGCTGTTATGCCGGTAACCTCCACACCGACCATGACGAGCTTTTTACCCTCTCTGTCCAAGGTAGCCTCACCGAAAATCTTCACGACCTCCTGAGTTCTCTGACTGGTTTTTGGAGTTCTTTTCCTCATTATAAGCTCTGAGTTCATCCTCGCCTCTGCTTTTGTGGCATATTCGTGCCTTCTTAGCAAATGATTGGCAATCTCGACTACGAGGTCCTCTATGTTTTCAATGGGCATTGCTGTGAGGGACTCAATGACCTCGTCAATAACCTCGAAGTTTCTGCTGAGATTGACACCTTTAAGATGAGCGGGAAGGTCGACAAAGACGTCGAAGCTTGAAATCAGGATAATGGGACGCTTCCCCTCCCTCTTAACCTCAACGAGCTTCTTAATTCCAGTGGCACCTACCCTGCTCAGACCTATTGGTACCTCTGGCTTGAGGAGCTGAACATCAGGGAGCATGGTTGAAGTTGATAAGGAGCTTAATAACTGTTGTTGAATTTGGATGGGTTTGGAAACTGAGAAGGGGTGGTTTGAAGTCGTGAGTTGGCTTGCGGAGGAGCTAAAATCTTCGTTGAAAAGGAGTGGCCGTTTTTTACGGGAGCTTGGACATTTAAAGCTGAAATTAAGTATATAGAGAAAGTTTCACTTGCATCCAATGGTAAATGGAGGTAAGATGGTCTGATGAAAATCGTAATTTCAGAGCATGCTTTGGAGAGGATGAGGAAAAGGAAAGTCAGCGAGACGGTTGTTGTCACCTCAAAGTTTAATATTGTTGAGAATTAAGGCGGGGAGGTGGGTAAAGATATGAAGGTTAGGTATGATGCTGACACTGATACCCTCTACATCTCGATTAAGGATGAGGAAGTTGAAGATATGGACGAGCTGGGGGAGGACATTTTCGTTGAATACAACAAAGAGGGGGAGATCATCGGCATCGAGATCTGGCAAGCTCGTAAGTATGTGATTCCTGAAATTCTGAAGTTCATCAAGGCGGCGAAGATGGTGGGCCGATGGCTTCGGTTGAGTTTGACCCCAAGGTTAATGCGATGTACGTGAGATTTAAAGAGGGGGAAGTGGTAGAATCTGAGCCCTTAGCTGAAATATGGTTGTGGACATAGATGGGAATGGAGAGAATGTAGGAATAGAGGTTTTACTGCCTAAGCTCGATGAGAGACAGAGGGAGTTTGTGGCGAGGGCTTTGAAGGTTGAGAACTGATTAAGTTAAAATAAATGAAAACACTTTGAATATCTTTTTGTTGTTCTCCTCTTCGTTTTTAATTGGATATTCTTGGTAAACTATCCTAATAAGGCGAGAAAGTGAAATCTTGTTATATTTAATTTTCACATCTTGAGTAATTTCGAGTATTTTCTCCGGTGGATTTATTTCGTTAGCAAGTTTTTCGAGATATTCTTTGCCTTTTTCAGTAATCCAGTAGACATTTTCGACATAACCAACATAACTCGTAATGGGGATATATTCTTCCTTGTGCCCAATAAGACCGTTACTTATCATTTCTTCTACGTCTTTGACCAGTTCGTCACTGTAAGGGCCATAGTGGTGTTTGTAGAACTTATAGACTGAGAATTCTGGTTTCTTCTTTTTTAGGATCTCGTTGGTAATATGCATTAGCTTTACTAGACGAGTTTTTCCTCTGATGGCTTCATTATTAGAGTTGAGGAGCTGGAGAATTAGAAACTGTTTTATTTCTTTCACATCAGACAATGTATCACCTCTTGCGGTATTCTAATAGTTTGTTTCTGATATCTTCTATAAGCAGTCTTTGAGACTTAGATTGAAGATCGGACAAATCAGTTTGGAGGGAGTATAAAGAGGAAGTTGATTCAGTAATTTGAAAGAATTCGTCTCTTTCAAAATCATCGAGTGTCATTTGTAGTTTTTGTTGAATGTCGAGGGCATCCTGATCTTTGAGACGCATAGAGGAAAAATCAGTGCTTAGTTTAGAGAAGGCATATTGGAGAGCTTCTTTTTGTGAAACAAGAAGATCAATAAACTGGTCAGTGGAGACACCAGACTCGATGAGCTTATGAAAGAAGTTGCGCATGAATTTAAGATAAAGGTTGAAAGAAGCTTTAATGAAGGCAGAGTCTAAACTGGAAAGTATAGAATCAAAGATTTCATCAAATCTTTTATTTAGATTTGAAACTTGAGAAAGATTATAAATTGCCAGAGGTATGAATATGGCAGCAAGAACACCCGTAGCTCCGAGCACAATCGTTTCAAACCCTTCCATCTCAATCCCTCCTTAACCATTCTTCATCGAATTCAAGACTACCTTCTACAACCAGAGATGTGAAAAATATCCTTAGCAATGCTATTGCTCGGTTCACAGCGTTTTTAACATATCAATATATTTATACTTTGCGATTTTGCAACTTTAATCTCTTTGAAATCGCACAATGTAATCGGGAAAAAATTTCGATCGCCAGACTCACAATAAAAGTGGGGCCGGTGGGATTTGAACCCACGACTGGCGGGTCTCTTCGGGTCAGAGCTCCAACGGGTCATCACCGCTCAGCAGACCCGTCAATCATCACGCCGCTGGAGCCCGCCGCGCTTCCTGGCTACGCCACGACCCCTCGGTAAATGCTTTGCAGATAGGATATTAAATTTTTTGGGATAAGTTCTTTCACCTCAGCCCCAACTACTGTTGTGAAGCTCACGGATGCGAACAGTATAAAGGAGGCTTTGCTGGAAGGGAAGGTTGTAAGAATTTACCATTCTGGAGAGAGAGCCCCAAAAATTGCAGAAATCCTTGAGATTGCGAGGAAAAAGGGGGTTCCAGTCTACAGAAAGGAGGGTGAGATAATCTCTGCCGAAATCTCTCCGATAAAGTACGCAGACTTTGAATTCATCATCAACAGGGCTTTAACAAACAATTCTTTCATCCTCTTCCTCGACAACGTGGTTGACCAGAGGAACATAGGAGCCTGTATCAGGACGGCGGAGTTTTTCGGTGGTGCAGGGGTGGTTTTGCCGAAGAGGAGGGGAGGGAGTGTACAGGAGGGGGCAGTAAAGGCCTCAGCTGGAGCTGTTTTCCACATTCCCATCGCAAGGATTGAAAACTTTGCTGCTGCCATCAAAAAGCTGAAGAAGCTTGGGTTCATAACCATCGCAGCTGACCTCGATGGCGAGAATTTGGATAATGCTGAGCTAAGCACCCCAGCTGCCATCGTTGTCGGAGGGGAAGACAGGGGTGTTTCGAGGCCGGTTAAGAATCAATGCGATTATGTGGTGAAAATCCCTGGATACGGAAAAATTTCGAGTTTGAATCTCAGCGTTGCGACGGGCATCATAATACACTCCCTCAGGCGACAGAATTATTAATGTCTGTGCCATACTCTGACCAATGCTTCGAAAAATTGCTGGCCTCGCTCTAATCATACTTGCCATTATGCTTATCTCGTCCTTTGTTTCATCACTCGATTTCAGCAAAACAGGCTTTGAGGGTCTTATAGGTGAGGGCAGCAAAACTCCGCCACAAACCACCAACTACTCCGCCTATGCCTTCGCAGATCAGGAAACTCTGCTTGGCGGGGAGGGAGGGGGAGGAGGTTTTGCGAGTCTGAGCGACTCATCGAACAGCTTTAACCCACCCAACGTCCCCCTTTTCTTTGTAGAGGGCCTCGATGCAACAACCAACTACCTACGCCTTTATACAGCCTCAAAGTACGTTGATGGGAAGTGGATTGAGGATGAGGTGGAATGCAGTTCCGAAACTATTCCAATTGCCAAGAAGTTCAAGGTCACGCCAATTGCCGAGCTTAACCGCTATCTCCCTGTTTCAAAAGACACTAAGGGCATTATACCTCTCAATGGCGGAATAGAAAGGTGTTACGATGCTGAAAAAGGTGTATTCAGGATAAACTCCACCAGAACACCATACTACGGTTTTTCAACTGCGAGGAGTTTCAAACCGACAACCTTTGATGGTTCTGCAAGTTACAATGACCCTGAGATTAAAGCTCTCGCCAGAAAAATCACTGCCAGCGCCACAACAGACTTTGAAAAGGTGAAGGCCATTGAAGACTACCTTAAGAACAACTACATCAACACCTACGTTGAAAAAACGGACGTCAGGGAGTTCCTTTTTGAGACAAAGAAAGGCACGGCGAGAGAGTTTGCCACAGCCTTCGTTCTTCTTGCCCAATCCATAGGAATACCCGCGAGGGCTGTTTTTGGGTATCTGGCAGACCCCGTTGAAAGTAACCAGACCATTTTTGCCAGTGACGCCTACGTCTGGGCGGAGGTAAAGTTTAAGGAAGGATGGGTTGAGTTTGACCCCGCTCCTGAAGGTAGGGGGATAAACACCACCACCGTAATCACCTACGTGGACTCAAAGCTGATTTCCGGGGAGAATTTCACGGTAAAGGGTTATGTTAAGGACGAGAATGGCAGGTGGGTAAGCGGTTACGTGGAAATCTTCCTGAAAAAGGACAAGAAGAGCAAGGAAGGAATTCTTGTTGGAATTGCCCCGGTTAACGGCAGATTTGAGGCTACGCTGAGAGTTCCTCAGGTGACAGGAAGATACAGCGTTCAGGCACATTTCACGGGCAGCCTGTATCATCAGGAATCTTGGAGCGACCCGGAGGTGGAGATTTACTGCAGACCCGTCTTTAACGTCACCCTTCCCGACAGGGTTCCTGAGAATTTCGTTCTCAGAGGAGTTCTTGAGTCCACCCCCACTTACACAGGAAAAATCAGGCTTTGCGTTGATGGTAGCTGTAGAATGATTGAGGTTTATGAGGGGACATTCAGTGAGGAAATGTCATTAGCCAGAGGGAAACACACCATTTCCCTCTACTTCGCCGGAAGAGGCTATCTTCTCCCCGCAGAATTCAAAAAGGAGGTTGAGGCAGGGAAAGTAACCATAGAAATCAACGAAAGCATTGGAGAGGGGGAGAATGTTACGGGCAGGGTGCTTTTCAATGGGGAACCGGTAAACGGAACTGTTAAACTGGGAAACGTCACGGTTGAAGCTTTTAACGGCAATTTCACTGCCAAACTCCCTCTAAATCTTGGAAAAAATGAAATTGATGTTGAAGTTCCCGAACTCTTATACTCAGAAAAGAAAGTCATTTACCAGAAGAGAGATGTGGAGATAAGAACCCAGAGATTGGGAGACATTTTGAGGGTTTTTGTTGTTGATAGGGATGGAAATCCTGCAGATGGGTTTGTAGAGGTTGATGGTCTAAGGAAAAAGCTGGTAAACGGAATGGCGGACTTTGAGGTTAAAGATGCAAAATTCATCGTTTACTCTGGCAGTGAAAGGTATTTCCCTGCCATCAAAGACCTCTCCTCTCCGCTGTCCATCTATCTTTTAATTCCTGCAGCCGTTGCTGCCGTTTCAATTGCAGCATACTTCATTTACAGACTTCTTTTCAGAGTGGAGGAACTGGAGTTTTTCGTTGAAAAAGAGCACCCTGAACTGCCAAACGTTTGGGATGTTGGTGAGCAAATCAAAATAAGGCTTTCAGAGCAGGCTTTTGTCAGATTCAATGGTAGAGAAGAGTTTACTGACTCAGTTATACTCCAGCCAACCAGTTACGGAAAGGTTAGGATTTATGCCTTTAAGGAGGAGGGGAGGAAGAGGAAGAGAGGGGAGCTTGAAATCAAAATTGCTCCATACTCTGAAGGAATTGCTGAAATTGTCAGAAAGCTTGAGGAAATGGCCAGAAAGAAGTTTGAAAGAGTTGAGAGCCTTACCGGGAGGGAAATAATGGAAAAGCTTGGTGTTAAGGCGGAGGTTTTGCTTAACTACTTTGAGCAGGGTGTTTACGGAAGGAGAGATTACACGAGAAGGGAGTTTTTAGAGGCTTTTCAGGACTACCTCAGGGTGGTGAAGAATGAGGTTTAGCAGGCTTTTTTTCGGTCTGGCAGTTGCCTTTGCCCTTTACTTCTTCGTGGTCAATCAGTCCAACCTTATCGGGAGAACAGTTATTGTTGCAGACGAATTTCAGATTTCCCTTCTAATCTCAATGCTCGCTTTTTACTCATTACTGGCTTCGGTGGAGAGAGTGAGCACCTACAGGCTTGCGGTGCTTCCATTCATCCTTATAGTAATCTTTGACATTACCTTCAACTCCCTGCTCTCCCTCGGATACCCCCAGTATTACGTCGTTTATCAGAACCTCAGAACTTTGCTTGCGTTATTTACCGGTTCTCTGGCCTTTTCCTACATCAAATTTACAGATCACCCCATTTACCAAACAGCAATATCCGTTTCCGCCCTCTGCGTTGCAGCTTTCTCCTCCTATTACCTTTTCACGTACCTCTCAGAGGTTCTGGACGTCCCATCCCTCGCCCTGCCCTCCCTGGCCCTCTTCCTGATACTCGCAGCCACTTCCCTCACGTCAGCCTTTGAGGGAGAGGTTTTCGAGTGGATAAGGTCAGAGAGGTCCTTTTTTATCCTGATTCTTTTCATTCTCACCTTTTACGCCCTCATCATCAAACCCCATCTGGCGAACAGACCCGGAATTGCGGATTTCTTAGAGTGGGCAGTGATAGCTTTAACCTTCATCAAAGTTTCGCGAGACTTCAGGAGAAGGGTTGAGGTTGAAGAGAGGGAAATAATCGCTGCCCACAAACCAAAGGAGAGGTTCTTCAAGGACAGAATTTACTCCGAGCTGGAATTTGGAGAGAAAGTTTTTCTTGATGACGGTTTGAAGATTCCTCTGACAGTCTCTTTGGTGAGGACGCTTTCCGAGGTAGAAACCAGTAGAATTGCGGAGATTCTTGCTCCCCTGCTGAGCTACCAGGATGAGAAGGTGCCAGCTTTGGCTTTTCCGTGGGAGAGAGAAATCTTGGAGCGCAGAAACAGAAAAAGAAGGGAGAAGGTGCTGGAAATGATAAAGGCTGAACTGGCAAGGGAGGTAAAAGATTTTAATCTCTGAGTTTTTAGTTTTCTGGTGCTTGAGCTTGTAAAGGAGATTGCAGAGAAGGCCAGAAGCAAGGAAGACGCAATGCGGATTAAAAGGTTATTTGCCAAAAGAAAAGGTTTACCCACCATTCCTTCCGATGCTGAAGTTCTGAAGGCTGCAAGGGGTAGCGAGTATTACGAAAGGTTGAGGGAAATTTTGAGGGTTAAGCCAGTCAGAACGATAAGCGGTGTTGCTGTCGTGGCAGTAATGACCTCTCCCGCTCCATGCCCCCACGGCAAGTGCGTCCCATGCCCGGGAGGGGTGGAGAAAAACACCCCGCAAAGCTACGTTGGCCTTGAGCCTGCAGCGATGAGGGGCAGGCAGCATGGCTACGATGCCTTCAAACAGGTTACGGCAAGGCTGAGGGAGCTTGAGAGCATAGGCCACGACGTCAGCAAGGTTGAGGTAATAATCATGGGCGGAACTTTTCCTGCAAGGGAGAGGGAGTATAAAGAGAATTTTATGCTCGGCGTTTTCAACGCTTTGAATACCTTCAACAGCCGGGCGAAGGCTGAAAGCCATCTGGAAAAAGCCAAGAGAAAAAATGAAAGGGCAAAGGCCAGGTGCATCGGCATAACCTTCGAAACCCGCCCTGATTATGCGAGAGAGGAGCACATAAGGGAGATGCTGAATTTCGGCGGGACAAAGGTTGAGCTTGGAGTGCAGAGCATTTATGATGATATCCTTGAGAAAATAAAGAGGGGGCATGGTGTTAAAGAGGTAATTGAGGCAACAAGATTGCTGAGAGATTCTGCTTTCAAAGTTGGATACCACATAATGCCAGGGTTGCCCGGTTCAAGTTTTAAGAAAGACCTTAAGATGTTCAGAGAGCTTTTCGAGAATGAGAGCTTCAAGCCAGACTACCTTAAAATCTATCCAACCCTCGTTGTTGAGGGTACAGAGCTTTACGAAATGTGGAGGAGAGGAGAATACACTCCCTACTCAACTGAAGAAGTTGTTGAGCTGATAGCAAGGGCTAAAAAGTACTTCCCCGAGTGGGTGAGGGTTCAGCGAATTCAGCGCGATATTCCGGTGAAAGCAGCCATCGGCCTCGATAAGGGCAACATAAGGCAGATAGTCCACAGAAAGCTGAGAGAATTGGGCTATGAGTGCAGGTGCATCAGGTGCAGGGAGGTGGGACACAGAGGTGTGAGACCGGAGGAGTACTCAAAGGCTGAGATGGTTGTGAGAGAATACAGGGCATCTGGTGGAAAGGAACACTTCATATCCTTCGAAATTCCCAATTACGACGCTCTCGTTGGATTCCTGAGACTCAGATTTCCGAAAGAACCTTTCATCAAAACTCTTGAAGATGCAGCACTGATAAGGGAGCTTCACGTATATGGAAGGGCAGTTCCCGTTGGCGAAAATGGAAATGCCTTCCAGCACAGGGGTTTTGGAGAAAGACTTTTGAGGGAGGCCGAGGAGATTGCAACGCAGAGCTACGACAAAATTGCAGTAATAAGCGGAGTTGGAGTGAGAGAATACTACAGAAAACTCGGATACAGGCTGAGAGA
>DAINRD010000040.1:0-9836 GCA_036742095.1 Archaeoglobus sp.
CACGTTTTCCTGACAGAGAACCTCTAAATCTTCCTTCTTTGCCCTTCAAACGCTGAGCGAGAGTTTTCAGCGGTCTTCCACTGCGATGCCTTGCCGGAGGAATGCCACTAACTTCATTGTCGAGATAGGTGGTAACATGGTATTGCAGAAGCTCCCAGAGGTCTTCTAGAATCTGCTGCGGTGCTCCTGCCTCTTTGTTCTCCATAAACCTCTGGTTGATTCTGATTATGTCCACAAGTTTGTGGGTCAGGTCATCCTCGCTCCTCTGGCCCGTTTCAAGGATAATTGAAGGTCTGACTGTGACTGGAGGCACGGGCAGGGCTGTGAGAACAAACCATTCTGGTCGTGTTGCCTTTGGACTCAACCCAAATGCTGGCAAATCATCGTCAGGAATCTTTTCCAGCCACTCTCTCACATCTTTGGGAGTTAATCTGTGCTCTCCCAGGTAGAAGAAGGTTGGCTTATCAAACTTAACTTCAATCTGCTCTGCCCCGCAATGAGGGCATTTCTTGGCAGCTTTGGTTAACCTGAAAACTTCCTTTACAATTTCCTCATAATTCTGATTCAGTTCCTTTCTCCTCTCGATTTCAGCTATAAACTTGTCCCTTCTCTCATCCTTTAGAAGTATCCTTCCGCACTCAAGGCAGGTACCGCTCAGCAGTCTTGCAATCATCTTTGCGTAACCAACGTGAATGACTGGAGCGGCAAGTTCAATATACCCGAAGTGGCCTGGGCATTCTCCAGCCTTACCTCCGCACGTTTTGCATCTCAATCCTGGGTCTATTACACCAAGCCTTGTGTCCATCAGTCCTCCATCTATGGGAAAACCGTCATCGTCGTAGGTTTCGGGAGTTATAATCTTGACCACACTCATTTTCCTGATTTCCTGAGGGGAGAGAACCTCAAATTTTAGAGCGGCTACTCTTTTCGGCAGCATTTTTCCACCCCACCCTACGCCTTATCTCCAAGAATTATTCTTGGAGCTATCATCATTGACTTGAGCTCATCAAGGAGGAGCTTGAAGGCATAGCTCATTTCCACTCTGTGGATATTGCTTTCATCATCGCAAACATGGCAGTAGGCAGTGTTTCTTCTGAAGTCGTAGGTGGCAACATGTCCGCAGTTTCCGCAGACCCATATCTCAACCTTGTCGGATTCCTCAAGAAGCCTGTCTTTAAGCAGCAATGCTGCCCCGTGGCCAATAAGCACGTCCCTTTCCATCTCTCCGAACCTTAAACCTCCCTTCCTCGCTCTTCCCTCTGTGGGCTGTCTCGTGAGGACCTGCACCGGCCCACGACTCCTTGCATGAATCTTGCTTGAAACCATGTGGTAGAGCTTCTGGTAGTAGATTACACCAACAAAAATGTCAACCAGATATCTCCTCCCCGTTATTCCATCGTACATCACTTCCTTTCCCGTATGGCTGAAACCGTACTTTTTGAGGGCTGCTCTCAAATCCTCCTCTTTCTCACCGTGGAAGAGAGTGCCATCAACCCTTCTCCCCTCAAGGCAGCCAACCTTTCCCCCAATCATGTCCAGCACATGCCCTACCGTCATTCTTGAGGGGATGGCGTGGGGATTGATTATCATGTCTGGAACAATTCCGGATTCGGTGAAGGGCATGTCCTCTTCAGGCACAATAAGGCCAACAACACCCTTCTGGCCGTGTCTTGAGGCAAACTTGTCTCCAAGCTCCGGAATTCTTAAATCTCTCACCCTGACTTTCGCCAGCTTGGAACCTCCCTCAGATTGCATAAGGAATACGGCATCGACAACACCTTTTTCATTGCTTCTCATTGTCACTGAAGTCTCCCTCCTCTTTTGCGGTGAAATTCCAAGCTCTGTCGGCTCTTCGAGGAATCTGGGTGGTGAGGTTCTGCCAATCAAAACATCATCAGGCCCCACTTCTGTTTCTGGGAAAATCAACCCATCCTCGTCGAGCTGAGAATATGCCTCAGCCCCCCTGAAACCTGATATGTCCGCCCCTGGAATCTCAAATTTATCTTCCTGACCTCCAGGATACCTCATTTCCTCCGATTCATAGGTTCTGTAGAAGAAGCTCCTTCCAAGCCCTCTGTCAATGCTTCCCTTGTTCATTATGAGAGCATCTTCAATGTTGTAGCCCTCATAGCTCAAAACAGCCACAACAAAATTCTGTCCTGCTGGCCTCTCATCGAACTTTATCTCCACCTGAGTGTCAGTTGTAACAAGTGGAACCTGAGGGTGCTGCATTAAATGGCCTCTCGTGTCAGTTCTCCATGCAAGGTTGGAATAGGGAATTCCAAGACTCTGCTTTATCATCGCCGCCCCCATAGTGTTTCTCGGAGATGCGTTGTGCTCAGCATAGGGTATGCTTCCCGTGCATATTCCAACTATAAGCGATGGGTCCAGTTCGAGGTGAGTGTGCTCAGGAGTGAGCTCATGCTCGTAAACAGCAACGTAAGCGTTTTCCTCCTCCTCAGCATCGAGATACTCAATCAACCCCTGTTTTACCAGATCATCTATTGTCAGCTCCCCCTTCTTAATTTTCTCCACGTGCTCAGGGGTTACGAGAGGTTTTCCGTCCTTAACTACGATCAGGGGTCTTCTGGCCCTTCCTGCATCTGTATTTATTCTAACTTCGTTGGAGTCTGGATAGTATACCACATTAACCTGATTGGAAATTCTGCCCTTTCTCCTCATCTCGCGGATTTTGTTTGCAAGCTCCTCTCCATTATCGTGAAATCCCACAAGAGCACCATTAATATAAACTCTACATTTTCTCATTTACTCACCCCTTATCGGCTCTACACCAAGCCTGAAAACCACTTTCCTGATCTCATCCTCACTTGTACCAACACTGACTTCAGCATACTCAGCAAAGTTCTTCACCAGACCACAATTCGGCCCTTCAGGGGTTTCACTTGGGCAGATTCTTCCCCACTGCGTTGGGTGAAGGTCTCTTGCCTCAAAATGTGGCTGAGATCTTGAAAGTGGGGATACAACCCTTCTGAGGTGGGAAAGAACAGAAATGTAGTTGTGTCTGTCTATTAGCTGTGAAACGCCAGTCCTCCCCCCTACCCAGTTTCCGGTGGCCATTGGATGCATGAGTCTGTCAGTAAGAACGTCGCTTCTAACTGCAGTTGACATTCTAAGCGGCCTTCCTCTCATCTTCGCCCTTTCGAGCTGATACTTCACATCCTTTATCAGCCTGAGGAAAGCAACTCTGAAAATCTCCTCCATCAGGTCTCCAGCCAGCTTCAACCTCTTGTTTGCGTAGTGGTCTTTGTCGTCTTCCCTCTTGTAACCAAGATACAGTTCAAAAACTGCTTCCGCCATCCTTGCGAGGAAGAAGGCCTTTGCCCTCCTTGCCTGCTTGTCAGTTCCAAGATGTGGGAGGAAGTACTGGTCAATAACCTGTTCAGCTCTCTGATACCTGTACTCCCTGCTCTGGCCCGGAGCAACTCTTCTTCCAATGTACTCAATTGCCTCCTCCTGATTTCCAACTTCCGCATCTTCAACATTCTGCAGCATGTATTTCATGATTTCAGGATTCGTGCTCACCATCTCAACGATTTCCTGGTCAGTCTCAACACCCAGTGCTCTCATCAGAGTGACGAAATTGATGGGCTTTGGAAGCTGCGGAAACGTCACCTCAAGGATGTTGTTTCTTCCCCTCTCAACGACAATGAGCGCTCTGTATCCAGCCCTCTGGGAGAAGCACTTGGCAAGCTCAACCATCTCTCCGTATTTTTCCTCCCTCTCAAGGAGAATCTTGTTGGGAGATAGATCCTCCAGAGTAACCAGGGCTCTTTCGGTTCCGTTAATTATGAAGTAGCCACCTGGGTCATAAGGGTCTTCCCCGGCAATGCAGAGCTTATCCTCATAGCTGAGAGAGTGGAGGTTGTTTACCTTCCTCACTTTTTCAAGAACCAAGTCGATCAGAGAGGGGTTTAGATTGCAGACTTTCGACTTTACCATTACTGGCAGCATTCCAATCTGAACAATTTCTGGCTCCAAAGGTTTGCCCTCATCGTAAACCGTGCATTCGAGGTAAATCGGTGCTGCATAGTTCAGATTCCTCAACCTCGCATCTGCTGGAAGAAGGGGCATTGCAGTCCCTTCCGCCTCCTTGATCATGGGGTTACCAACTTTAATCCTTCCAAGCTCCACGTAAGTGTTGGGGATGTCAAGCTCAATAACTCCCTGCTCATCAATGACTCTCTGCAATCCCTCATCTATGAACCTGTTGAAGGAATCTATCTGATGTTTAACCAGTCTTTCGTGAGTAAAGTATGCTCTCGCCAAAACACGGGTATCAAGCATCTGTTATCACCTTCTTATCCTTATGTTTCATCATACAACCAATCTATAAAATACACTCTCCCCTGCAGTTAAACTTTTCCTTGTTATTTTAACGATGTTTCCGGGTTTGGCACCAATTTCCTTCGCTATGGGGTCATCAGCCTTTATTTTAGGAAGTTGCTCCTTGCTAACGCCAAGTATCCTCAAAAGCTCCTCTGCTTCCTCCTCACTCAAAATCTCATGTTTTGGAACAAGCATGTGGTCCTGAAGCTTGAACTTCATGTTGATCCTCCCGTATTAAATACGGGCTCGACGGGATTTGAACCCGCGACCGACGGGTTAAAAGCCCGTCGCTCTGCCTGGCTGAGCTACGAGCCCTCATTCATTTGGGATGGTGAGGATTTAAATCTTTTTCGTGCGTTGGAGATTCAAACAGAGTCGAACAGACAGATATATTTATCGGTGTCGTAGGGATGAATTAAAAGGGGTAAATGATGAACACTGTAGAGGTTGAGAATCTCGTTAAAAAGTATGGAGATTTTTATGCTTTGAAGGGTGTGGGTTTTAAGGTTAAAAAAGGAGAAATTTTCGCCTTTCTCGGCCCCAATGGCGCCGGAAAAACCACCACTGTTCACATACTCACAACTCTGCTTAAACCGACGTCGGGCAGTGCAGCTGTGGCAGGTTTTGATGTTATAAGAGAGGCAAAAGAGGTGAGGAAGAGAATCGGCATCGTCTTTCAGGAGCCCAGCGTTGACAGGGATTTAACAGCCTACGAAAACATGCTTGTTCACGGTGGAGTTTATGGTTTGAGAGGTGAAGAGCTCAAAAGAAAAATAGAGGAACTTCTAAAGTTTGTTGAACTTTGGAATTTCAGAAATAAGCTTGTTAAACACTTCAGTGGTGGAATGCAGCGAAGACTCGAAATTGCACGGTCTCTGCTTCACGAGCCTGAGGTGCTGTTTCTCGACGAACCGACCCTCGGACTCGATCCCCAAACGAGGGTTCATGTGTGGGAATACATTGAAGCAATGAAGGAAGAGCATGACGTCACAATCTTCCTTACCACCCACTACATGGACGAGGCAGAGATGTTAGCTGACAGGGTGGCAATCATTGACAACGGCAGTATAATTGCCGAAGGGACTGTTGAGAAGCTAAAGAAACTTGTAGGGAACGACATAGTTTACCTGAAGGTAGAGAACGGCTCTGAGTGCTTTGAAACCGATATAGGAGAGTGCACGGTCCTTCCTGATGGAAGGATAAGAATTGATGTGGAAAATGCCAGTGAGGCAATACCGAAAATCTTCGAGGTGGCGAGGGAGAACGGGGTAAAGATTCTGGAAGTGAAATACCACAGACCCACCCTTAACGATGTTTTTCTTCATTTAACGGGTAGAGAGATAAGGGACGAAAGCGGAGAGTTTTTCAAGATGGCCATTGCAAGGGCAAGGATGAGGAGGTAAAAGGGATGAGGGCCTTTGAGATAATGGCCTACAGGCAGATAAGGCGATTTATGAGAGCCAAATCAAGAATGGCAGGGATGATTATAAATCCGGTAGTCTGGCTTGTTTTCTTTGGTATGGGGTGGAGCGGAGTTTTCAGAAATTCCACGTTTTTTGGAGGAATAGATTACCTTACCTATCTCGCTCCGGGAATTTTCGCAATGACGGTTTTCAACCAGAGCTTCATAAGCGGAATAAGTGTTATTTGGGACAGAGAGTTCGGATTTCTCAAGGAGGTTCTCGTTGCTCCTGCCTCAAGAAAGGAGACGATTGCAGGAAGAATTTTTGGCGATTCAGCCGTGGCAACGCTTCAGGGTGCGATAATACTTCTGCTCACACTTTCAATTGCAAGGATAAATGTTTACGGGATTTTGCCATCCTTAGCTATTGGATTTCTTCTCGCAATCTCCTTTTCAAGCTTTGGAGTTAGCATCGCCACCAGAATGAGAAGCATGGAAGGCTTTCAGATGATTATGGCACTCGTAATGCTGCCGCTGATTTTTCTAAGTGGAGCCATTTACCCCATTGCATTCATGCCAGTATGGATGAAAGTCCTCGCCTACGTCAATCCCCTTACCTACGCCGTAGAATCTGCAAGAGTTCTGCTGACAGGTGTTGAGGGACTGTTCTCTTTGCATGAAAGCATTGCCATACTGTTTTGCCTCTCTGCAGCGATGCTTTTGGTGGCGATGGTTCTTTTTGAGAGAAGCACTGTGGAGTAGGGTAAAATTAATTAACTCTCTCCCTCCAATTTTGATGTCTGCCGCCGTGGCTTAGCTGGCAGAGCGGGTGATTCGTAATCACCAGGTCGCGGGTTCAAATCCCGCCGGCGGCTTGGTTTTACCATTTGCTTTTTGGAGTGTGGAGGATGTGAAAGACTTATTTAACAATCATATCTCCACTACCCCTCCTCCCCCATTCTTTTACATCACTCCCAGATTGAATCCGGAAAAAACTAAATCCCAACAACTTAGGGGTGAACCATAAAAGTTTTTTAAACATCCAAACCTACGCTGCACGTGAAAATTGAGAGGCCGAGAGGAACAAGGGATTTTCTGCCAGATGAGATGGAAAGAAGGAGAGAGATTGAGAAGGTAATGAGAAGTATTGCTGAGAGCTTCGGATATCGAGAGATATCCACTCCAACTTTCGAACACCTTGAGCTTTTCACCAGAAAGTCCGGAGAGGGAATTGTTGAGGAAATGTATGTTTTCAGGGATAAATCAGGGAGAGAACTTGCTCTGAGACCGGAGCTTACAGCACCGGTAATGAGAATGTTCGTCAACGAGTGCAGTGTGATGCCAAAACCGCTGAGATTCTACTATTTTGCCAACTGTTTCCGCTATGAAAGGCCTCAGAAAGGGAGATACAGGGAGTTCTGGCAGTTTGGTGTTGAATTGATAGGCTCTAACTCGTATCTGGCGGATGCGGAAGTCATAATTCTTGCAGATAAAATTTTGAGGGACGTTGGAGTGAAATTTGACCTTGAAATTGGGCACGTGGGTATAATGAGACACCTGCTCTCCCCCCTCGGTGAGGAGAGGGCATCAAAGATAATGAGACTGATTGATAAGGGTGACAGAGAGGGACTGGAAACATATCTTGAAGGGGAGAGGGTTGACGAAGAGTTGAGGGAGAAGGTTTTCAGTCTTGTTGAGATGAGAGGAGACGAGAGCATCCTTGACGAGGCTAAAGAAATTACCGACTACGAATTTACTCACCTCGAAAACCTCTCCGAATTACTTAGGGAACTGGGAGTTGAGTTCTCACTCAACCTTGGTATAGCGAGAGGCCTTGACTATTACACTGGTGTTGTATTCGAGTGTTACGCCGAGGGACTTGGGGCCCAAAAGCAGGTTTGCGGTGGAGGAAGTTACGAGCTCGTATCCCTTTTTGGAGGGAACCCGACTCCAGCAACTGGCTTTGCCATAGGCTTTGACAGGGTTTGCGAAGTTAGCGATGTTGAAAAGGGTAGAAAAGGGGTTGTAGCCGTTATTTCATTCAAAGGACTGGAAGGACACGCTTTCAGAGTGGCGATGAAACTAAGGGAAAAAGGGATCCCCGCTATCGTAGATGTGATGGAGAGAAACCTGAAAAAGCAAATGAGCTTTGCCAGTGATTTCGGAGCAGATTTTGCCGTCATCGTAGGCCCTGAAGAAGTAAAACTGGGAAAAGTTGCCGTGAAAAACCTCAGAACTCAAGAACAGGTTCTTGTGGATGAAGAAGAAGTGGAGCGAATTATTGAGATTTGAATTTTTTAATTTAAAACAGTAATGATGTGGGGCCGCCGAGATTTGAACTCGGGTCGCGGCGTCCCGAACGCCGCAGGATCACCAGGCTACCCCACGGCCCCATGGAAGCGGGATAGCTCCTTAATCACGGATTTGTGAGTAAGGAACATTCTCCTGCAGCAGTACCTCTCAACTCCTAACTCGTCCAGTGCATCCTTGGGGCTTTTGCTCTCGCTGAGCTTCTCCTTGTACTCGTCATAGAGATGGCCTATCACCGCTCCACAAGAAAAACAGCGAATGGGAAAATCGCTGGAACTCTCGTTTCTTGGAACGTCCATTGTCTTCACCTGTAAGAAGTCTGCCTTCTCTTCCTGGCTCCCCTTCCGCCCTGAATTTTTGGAAGCTTTCTTCTCACGTCGTTAACCAGCAGAGTCCTGTCGTAATCAATAAAGGCCTTTCTCAGCTCCTCATCACCGCTGAACTCAAGAAGTGCTCTGGCGATGGCAGTTCTCGCAGCCTCCGCCTGAGCCATGAATCCTCCCCCCCATGTTTTGACTTCAATGTCAACCTTCTCTGCCAGCTCCTTGGCGATTTTGAGGGGTTCCATTATCTTCATCCTTGCCAGCTCGGGCTGGTGAATCTCCACCGGAACGCTGTTTATCCTCACTCTGCCCTTGCCCGGCTTTATAACAGCCCTTGCAGTTGCCGTTTTTCTCTTTCCACTCGTTACAACAATCTTCATTTCAGACACCTCTGAAACCGAGATACCTGCTTACCTCCGCAAGAGTAACGTATTTGTCTGTTTTTGAAACTTTCTCCAGAAGTGCATCCTCGATTTTCTCGAACTCCCTGTCCTTTAGTTCCTCCGGAACGCCCATGAAAACCCTGAGTCTTCTGTAAGCGTCTCTTCCCCTTGAGGTCTTCCATGGTAACATTCCCCTGACTGTCCTCTTAAAAATCCTCTCCGGATGCCTCGGGAAGTAGGGGCCTTTCTCCTTGCTTCCCCTGTCGTATTTCTCCTTGTACCTCTCGAAGACCATGTACCTGTCTCCCGTAATCACCGCCTTCTCCGCATTCACAACAACGATTCTCTCACCGCTGAGCAACCTCTTTGCAATTTTACTTGACAGCCTTCCGAGAATGTGACCGGAAGCATCAATAACCGTGAAGTCCTCACCAAGAGTTCTGATAACCCTGCTGACATTAACTGCCATCACAACCACCTCAGACCATCAACCTCACACCACTGCCCTTCGGATTATCTCTCAAAAGCTCCTCGATTTTCATGCACACTCCTCCAGCTTCCCTGATTTTGCTCGCTGCCTTCTCTGAAAAGCTTAGCGCCGCAACCTTGACGGGCTTTGAAATGCTCCCTGTGCCGAGAACTTTTCCTGGAACAACAACGTACTCATTGGGCTTTGCATACCTCTCAATCTTCGATACGTTTACTTCAGCCTGCAACCTTCTTGGCTTCGCAAGCCTCTCCGCAACTTCCTTCCACACTGGTGCCTCATTCTTTGCTGACTCACTCAGCAGTACATCAATAAGTGTGACGAGGTTCGGATTGGACTTCCTCCTTTGCAACTTCCTTATCTTACTCATACCAACTACACCTCGGCGTAGTTCTGACCGTTACACCACGAAATTTAAATCTTTGCCGCATGTTAATTTTTAATGTTCTTCTCTGGTGGGCTAAAAACGATTTCGATGAAAATGTTATAAATGACTAAGGCAGAATTTCACCATGGATACTCTCGTTGTAAAATTAAGGAAAATCAGGGAACCAGAGACCTACGAGAGCATCATAGAACTCGGT
>DAINRD010000041.1:0-9787 GCA_036742095.1 Archaeoglobus sp.
AAGAAAGGACGGAGAGAACGGGCTGAAGTACATAGTCTTGGGCCATAACACTGTAAGAGGGGCAGCGGGGGCAAGCATCCTCAACGCAGAGCTGATGGTTAAGGAGAAGATTATCTAAGTCTTTTTATTTTTTTATAGTGAATGTAAAAATCTGCAAATGCCACTATCGAGCGAGATTGACAAAATGTTTTTATATGCCTAAAACTTTCCAGAGACATTGGAACTGACATGTAAGTCGATGTTTATGGCAGAGATAGGTGATAAACATGGCAGCAATCAAATTTAATTCTTCGATGGATGTCCGAGGTATTTTTAGGGAAGTTTTTCTCGTATCCTTTCCCTTCCTGATGCTTTGTTTGGTTCTCGATTTTTTCGCAGGAGCTGTCCTGGGAAAGTTCTTCGATAAGCTGATGATTAGCTACTCGATCATTCTTGTGGTACTTCCGGGTCTTATGGGTCTCAGGGGAAACTTATACGGCGCTCTGGCTTCTCGGTTCACAACGATGCTTCATTTAGGTGAACTGCAGCCATCGTTAAGAGACCCGAAGATTACCAAGAATGTGTACATATCTATTCTGCTCTCTTTACTTCCAGTAACTGTACTCTGGCTGATTGGGGCCATAACGGCTGATGACGTGGATAACTCTGTAACCGTGTTATTAATTCTGGTTATCTCGACTGTTTTTGCAAGCATAATAATGGGCTACTCGACAGCGATGTCTGCAGTTGTACCTTTTCGAAAAGGGGTAGATCCAGATGTTGTTGCAGCCCCCATAGTGACCTCTATTGGGGACCTCGTCACAATTCCACTCTTGGTGGGCTTTGTTTTACTTTATGAAAAATCCGGGACTGTGTTTTATGTTCTATTTATTTTGGCAGCCTTCATTGTTTTTATTTGTGGAAATTTCATTGGTGATAGGAGTTTTGGCCCTTTTTTCAAGTATAACCGGTAGTTTGCTTGAAAACTACAGTATGCTAATTCACGAATCTGTAATTTTCACCGTTATGTACCCATCAGTTCTCGACTCCTTAGGCAATCTTGGTTCAATAATAGGAACCAGAACACCTACACGAATACATCTTGGTGAAATAAAAGGGATTTTTGATAGAAAGACCAGCATGGACATTTTACTTTATACCGTTTTGGGAGCGATCATCGGTTTTTTGGCAAATTTAATTGCAATTCTCATTGTTAGAGCAACTCTTGGTGTGGAAGTTGGGTTGGTGTTACCATTTATTATACTCTACCCCTTTGTAGCCTTTGTGGTTATGTGGTTAGCCCACTTCATTGCTTTAATTTCACACAAAGTTGGCCTCGATCCTGATAACGCCACCGTTCCGACAATAACGACGATTGCTGATCTCATATCAACAGTTTTTGTGGTTTCGGTGGCCCATATGATGGTCAATTACCGTATCTGAGTTTGGCTTTTGGATGTTGTGCTTTAATGATAACTCATGGATATAACAACCACTGATGTATCGTTTTAATTGCATTTTTGATTGCATAAAGTTTTTATTTTTTGAAATTCCAAGAACGTAACAATAATTGTTACAATAAGGAGGTGGGGCAATGGACGAGGATTGCCAGAAATTGCTTCAGGAGAAGGATGCGGTAATCAAAGAGCTTCAAGAGAAAATTAAAGAGCTTGAAATGAAAATCAGGTCATACGAAATCAGAGATATATACAGGGGAATTCTGCCTGATGAGGTTCTTGAAGAGCTTGTTAAACTACCGCCTGAGCAGATGGTCATCGAAATTGGTAAATATCTGAGAGAGAGGGGGTCGGCAGAAAAAGCTGCTACAAAAGCCGCTGTAGAGAGTGAAGAAAAAATATCGAAGGTAAAAGAAGAAATTTCAGAAGTGGAGAAAGAAGTTACCAAGGCTGAATCGGAGGTTGACAGGGCGATCGGGGCCATTACTGGAAGAGTGATGGCCAAGGTGGGTGTTGATTTGAACTTCACTCAGAAATACGATTACGATGGAAGCGACGTAGCTTTTCTGGCTGAAGACATAATGAGGGCGATAGGTGTGAAGGAAGGTGGATACGTGACAGTTAGGAAGGACGGTGTTGTGAATTTGAGAGTTATGCCATATTCTAAAGACGGATTTATTGTTATCCCCACGTGGGTCAGGGAGAGGATAGGTGCAAAGGTTAACGATTTTGTGGAGGTGGTTAGGAAATGAAGTTAACTCCGAAAATTTTGACTATAGTGGTGGTCGCAAGTCTTGTTCCGCTGGGCATTCTTGCTCAGCTTACGATTACAGGAATCGAACAGTTCGGTGAAGAGGCAAAACAGGGTGTTACGGATGTCAGCCAGGAGTATCTGACCAAGGCCGGTGAGGAAGCTGTCAAGATGAAAGCTCAGGATCTGGCGCTGCAGATTCAAACATATATTGAGGCAAAAATGAAGCTTGAAAACAAAACCATGCTAACGACCTTTGACCTCATCAAGGACCCCAAGTTCAGAACTCTCGGTGCACAAAACTGGGGTGCCAAGGAGTACACTTGGGTTGGAGCTGGAAACAAAGTCGCAGGTAGAGATGTTGCGGTTATCCTGACGCATCCACAGATGATTGGTGAGCTTGAGAAGGCTCTCGGTGTTGATGTCAGCTTCTTTGGCTGGAACAAAACTGACTCACCGCAGTACGAGCTTTACAATCTCCTGATTAAAATTACCGAGAATCCTGAATCACCTCAGCCTGTTTGCGGCTACTACACCTGGGACGACCCTTCAACAAAAGAGCAGGAGAACTACAGAAAGTACCTCTGCCACTATCCCACGACCATAAAAGTCTTCGACCCCATATCAAAGGCTCAGCTGTGGGTTGTTGTGGGAACATCAGCCTACATCGACGGATACTTCCAGTACCTCACCCAGAACCCAGCCAATCCGGCTGAGAACATTGCAGGAGAGATCACGAAGAGCATCGAGAACGCATCCGAGCGTGTCTACTTCAACCTCGGTATCGCTGCTGCTATAGCCATAGTCTTCGTCGTCATACTCGCGGTGTTCACGACATCGAGCATTGCCAGACCCATAACCGAGTTGAGCAACACTGCCGACAGGATAGCAGAAGGTGACCTTGAGGCAGAGGTTCCATTCAGAGACAGAGGCGACGAAATAGGAATACTTGCTGCAAGTATTGAGAGGCTCAGAAGGAGCCTCAAGGTGGCCATGGAGAGCCTTGAGGAGGCGCTGAAATGATAACTTACAAAAAACTTTTAGATGAGCTGAAAAAGGAGATTGGCCCTGTGGCCAAAATTTTTTTAAATAAAGCCATGGAAAGCCTTGGGTATGATGATGTTAACGACTCAAACTACAAGGAGATTCTTAATGTTCTCAAGATGAACAAGGAGCTTAGAGAATATGTCGAGATTGTTGAGGAAAGGCTGGAAAAAGAGACGGGCTAAATATTCCTACCAATAATTCTCTCCATCTCAGAGAGCATCTCATCAATTTTTTTCCTTGGAACAAAGATTACCAGGGACTTTGCAGCACTCCTTATTTCATCGAACCTGTCAACGAGCTCTTCTGTAGATTTGCAGTTTCTGATTACGTCAACAACCTTCTTTGACATCTTACCCAGGAAAAGTTCAGCGGTGCTTTCAAGGGATTTTCGAAGGGATTCAAAGTCCCCAAGTGCAAAAGCTGCAGCAGAAACCACGTCGTAGCTTCCATCAAGGGCGTTCATTATTATCTGGTCGATTTCTTCCTCGGAGGGCATTCTTATTCCATACTTCTTCAGGATAGCTTCTCTTTCATCGCTTGTTGAGATAACTTCCTCCGACAATCCACCCTCAACCTCCACCTCACTCGCAGGTAGGTGCTCAACCACAGCTTTTTTGTTCCACTCGAGAGCCTTGGCTACCTTCCCATCATCAAGCGTGTAAACATCAACAACACAGTTCTCGAGGTCCAGCAATTCGCTCAGTGCTTCCTCCCCCAGGACTTCTTTTTTGCTTATTACCCTCTGTATGCCCGCTGCAACAATTTTGCCATTGCTGAATAGAACTTTTCCCCTCGAAAGTTCATCTTTTTTATATGATACTTCGACATAGCCAGATAGTCCGGCTGCTGATAGCTCGGATATGATGTCCCTAAAACTTCCTCTCTTCCCCAGTTCTAACGTCTCACCCCGGGGGATGAGCATACTCACACCATCGCGTTTATCTTTTCTACGGCCTTCTTAATCTCAATCTTCAGCAAGCCATAATTGGTTTTCTGGTCGGCAACAACACCAAAAATCAGCTCTCCCGCTCTTGAGGCAATTATCCCGTACTTCTATCAATCATTAAAAGCTCCGTTTCATCTGAAGATAGCTTCTCCAGGACTTCTGAGGCCTTATTGTATGCATCAGCTATTAGTGCAGCATAAACTTCATCATCAACTGATGAAACCGATTCAGCCTCTATGAGGGCCCCCTCTTTATCAACAATATATACCCCCTTAACTCCACTGACACTCAGCATATCTGCAATCACGTTCTCAAACATCGGGACCACCTACAATAAAAAGTTTTAAAAAAACACTATATAAGAGTTATGTTATTAAGTTGAAAGTTCTTACAAACTCATTTTGAACTCTGGTAGTTCTGAAAATGAGATAAAACACTGTCAGAGCCACCAACAACCCTAAAACAGCCCCAATACCCCCGGTTGCCGTAGAGAGATAGATGGAGATCGCTGTTGCAAGTGCAGCTATGATCAGCGAAACAAAAACTCCAATAAGATAAAGAGCAATTCCCTTTCTTGCGAGACTTTTAGCCGTAAACTCATCAAGGCCTGATTCCATATGTCCCTTTTTAATCCAGATGTAGCCACCAACAATCATCGGGCCGATGGTGGGAAAGGCCATTGCGTAAAGAGTTATGGCAACATTGCTGAAGATGAAATCTGCACCCATAGTCATACCTTCTTCCCATGCAACTCCAGTTACTGTTGTATCCCATGTGAAACGCTGCCACCCCGTACCATCCCACCCGTGAATGAGAACGAAAAAGAAGGCAAAGTAACCCAGAAGCCACTGAAGGTGTGCAGAATAATCCCTTCCAGATTTTATCAATTTTGCTGCCACCCAGAAGCCTATGACAGCAAGTAAAGCGTCTCCAGAGATGAAGGCTGTAACGTATGCGGTGGGTATCTCGCCGAGGGACTTCCATACATGCATGGTTTCCCATTGTGGGAAGCTCCAGAGTAGCCAGAGCGCCTCAGGAACGAAGATAACTGAGATGTAGAAAAGAAGTGCTGCCAGATAAGCATTTCCGAGCAAATTCTTTTCCTTCTTCAGCTGCTTTGCTGCTGCCGTTGCAAACATCGCTCCAATTGCATAAACCCAGAACAAATCCACCTGCAGCATAGCTTAAATCATTAAAAAGTATATTTATTTTTAACGTTAAATTAAAAATGATAATGATGATTGTAAACGATACGAATTTAAGGTAGTTGCCATAGGAAGAACAATGGAGATTCGCAAAGGAATAAAGCTGATTGAGGGGCTTAACCGAGGAAAGTTTCCCTACTGCAACGTCCTGATGGTTGGTGATGTTGTTATCGACGCAGGAGGTGGCATTGAGATTATGAGAAAGATTAACGCTGAGATTCTCATTCTCTCCCACTTTCACCCCGACCATTCTTCTGGTGCATGGCTCTTCAGGAAAGTTCTTGCTCCTGAGGCCGGGACGGTTAGCCTGAACATCCTTGCAGAAAGATACGTCCCGAAGGAGCTGATAGAGGTATGGAAAAAGTTCATAAAGGCAGCAACAGGTTTTGAGACTTTTGAATGCGAAGCTTTTAGTGGAGAAACCGTAGTGGCAGACCCGGAGATAGTTGCCATACCCGTAAGAGGACACACATCAGACCATCACGTGTTTTTGATAGAGCAGAAGGTTCTTTATGGTGCAGATGTAGATTTGACTTCCTTTGGCCCCTTTTATGGGAATCCCGAAGCTGACCCCCACTTGTTTGAGAGGGAAATTGAGAAGCTTCTAAATCTTGATTTTGAAATTTTTGTTTCTGCCCACAATCAGCCCATATTTGATAGAGAAGAGGCAGAAGAGAGAATATGGGAATTCAGGAAAAAGTTCGCAGAAAGGGAGGAGAGGTTGCTGGAAATTCTTGAGGAGCCAAAAAGTATTGATGAAATTGTGGAAATCTCCCCAATTTATGGCCGAAAACCATATGCTAAAGAGATTCTCGACTTTTTTGAAAGAACTATGGTCGAAAAGCACCTCAAAAAGCTGCTGGAAGATGGCAGGGTTAAAATAGAGGGAGGGAAGTACGTCAAATCCTGACGATGTTCGCTCCAAGAGATTCAAGCATTCTGAAGTAACCCGGGAAAGATACCGAAACCACCTCAGCGTTCAGGCATTTCACTTCACCCAGCAGGCCGAGTAGTGAGAACGCGAGGGCCATTCTGTGATCCCCAAAGGAATCAACAACTCCTCTGAATTCTTTATTTCCACCTTTAATTACTATTCCATCCTTCAATGGCTTTGATTCAACACCGAGTGATTTTAAGTTTCGATGTATGCCATCAATTCTGTCTATTTCCTTTATTCTTAGATGTTCCGCGTTATAGATTCTTGTTTCCCCATCAGCTACCGCTGCCAGCACTGCTATTGTCGGGACAAGATCCGGGATGTCGGAAGCATCAACGTCAATCCCCTCAAGCTCCGATTTTCTGGCTGTTATCACGCCAGCTTTCCTGTCCCAATCCACATCACCGCCCATTTCTCTGCATATATCAACGATTTTGCTGTCTCCCTGAGCTGAGTCAAACATCCCCCTAACCTCAACACTTCCAGAAAGCAGACCTGCCGCAATGAGGTAGCTGGCTGACGAGAAATCCGAGGGTACAGAATACTTCCTCAAGCGGTAACTCTGCCCCCCTTCAATGAAAAATTCATTTCCCTCTCTTTCGACCCTCACACGGCTCTCCCTCAAAACATCGAGGGTTATATTGATGTAAGGTTGGGATTTAACCCTTTTAACCTTCAAAACAGAGTTTCCTTCTGCCATTGGCAGGGAAAAAAGAAGTGACGAAATGAACTGAGAGCTTGGAGATTCAATTTCCACCTCCCCACCCTTCATAACACCTCTTATTGCGAAGGGCGGTTTGTAGGGCTCTCTACCCTCAACGCTTGCCCCAAGACTGATTAGGGCTTTTACAAGCTCCCTGTTCGGCCTATTTCTCAGCGAGCTATCTCCGTCAAGCACGCTTCTGAAGGGGGAGAGGGAGAGAATTCCTGAAAAAATTCTAAGAGTCGTTCCTGAATTCTGGAAGTTGAAGTAACCTGACGCTGAGATCTTATCCACGCCTGAAAACACCCATTCCTCCCCTTTCCTCAAAAAATCCGCACCAATGTTTCTGCATGCAGTCAGCGTGGCTATTGTATCCTCTGAGACGAGAGGAGCGAAAATTCTTGTTGCAGTGGATAGTGAGGCTGCGATAAACGCTCGGTGTGTGTAGCTTTTCGATGCGGGGGGTTTTGCTCCCCCATCCAGCTCACTTTTTTTCACTATTACCTCCATACTCTGCTCAACCTCTCAAGCATCTTTTTCTTCTCAAAATCCCCAATTTCAGCCTGCTTTACGGTTTCCTGCATGAATTCTATCACCTCATCGTAAACGTCCCTTCTCACAGGGAAAGGAACTCCATCCTTTCCGCCAACGGCAAAGCAGTACTTCGCGGGGTCAACCTTGTCGTATTCTGTGTTGTATATGATTTCTCCAACGAGGGCGAGCGCTCTAACGGTTTCTCTTCCTATTCCCCTCACCATCAAAATTTCCTCAAATCGCTCAGGTTTCAGGTTGTAAGCTCTTTCAACAGCCTTCCAGTCGATTTTCCTTGGCACTCTCAACCCCTTTCTCCATTTCACCATGGAAAGAAGTCTCTGGTATTCTCTCCTGAAACTTCCATCTTTAATCAAATCAACACAAACCTTCCTTGCTTCTCTGCTAACATCAGAGAGCATGTTTATAACTTCTTTTTCCCTCCTTTCTGCTATTATTCCCTCGTGCACGTTTTCAAGCTCTGGAAGAGTTGAATAAACGCTCCAGTGGTATCTCCTCGCCATTCTCTCCTTCTCATTCATTCCCTGCTGCACCACTGTAAAGTATCTGGGTGTGAAGATTACAGCGTGATGATAGAGGGAGTAGCCGTCAATTAAGGCAGCATTATCAGCCTTTGCAGCCATTCTGCTGAATTCCACTATCTTCTCACCCTTTGCCCCAATCTCCTCTGAGAGTTTAATAACCTCATCTGGAGTTTTTAAGGCATTAGTGCCCTTCCCACCTGCAACTCTCACTTCGAACTCCTCGTTGTTGAGAACAGACTTGAGAACGCCAGTGAGAACCGTGGTAACTCCGCTGGAATTCCAGTCGAAGCCCAAAACATTGGAGAGGGACTGAAAGAAGATGGGATTTGAAAGCCTTTCAAGAAACTCCTTCTCTCCGTATTCAAGAATTATGAGCTTTATAAGTGGTTTTGCCAGCTTCTTCATTCTGCCAAGAAGCCAGAATGGGGCTTTTCCGTGATGGAGGGGGAGATAGACTTCCTTCATATGTCAACTACCACAAAAGCCGTGTAGCCACCATCCCCTCTCTCAACTCTGAATTTGTGAAGAGTTATGGCCTTTGGCTCAACCTTGACCATTTCTGGTGTGAATCTTCCCCCCTTCAACCTTCCCGAAACCTCCGTCTCGCTGGCCTCAAGCTCAACAACCTTGGCAGCAAAAAACTCAGTGTCAAAGAGGTAGAGGAGCTCGTTCAACCATCTGTAAAGGGTTATCTCAACATCATCCCCCTCAACCTCAACTTTGAACTCTTTTTCAGGATTTATTCTGGATGTGTCAACAAAGGCATCGTAAAAGGCCAGAGCAGCGTTGGTGAAGAGTTCTTCTATGCTCTTACCGTAAACTTCAAAGGCTATGTCTGCGGTGTGGTCAATGAACCTGTATTTCATGTTATAAAATCTCAAGCACTACTAAATTAGCTTTCGGTCAAAGAGAAACTGTTAACTTACCTGCTAACAGATACCCATTGATGAGGTACGAAGAGCCAGTATTCAGACCACCCAGTGAGGCTTTCAGCTTGATCATTCAGGCCACCATTGGATGCTCTTGGAATCGCTGCACATTCTGCGGGATGTACAGGATGAAGAAATTTAGAGTGAGAGATATTGAGGAAGTGAAAGAGGACTTCAGAACGGCAAAGGAAATTTATGGAGATGTCAGGAGAGTTTTTCTTGCAGATGGAAATGCCCTTGCTGCTAACACTGATTTTTTGCTTGAAGTTTGCGAGTACGCCAATTCTCTCTTCAATCTTGAAAGAATTAGCTGCTACGCCACTCCTCAGGATTTGCTTGAAAAAAGTGAGAGGGAGTTGAAAGAGCTTAGAAAGGCGGGAATTAAGCTTCTTTACGTTGGGATAGAGAGCGGAGACGATGAAATCCTTGAGAGTATAAGGAAGGGTGTAAATTCGGAGGAAATAGTTGAAGCCTGCCAGAAAGCCCACGGTTGCGGTTTTGACCTGTCGGTGACAGTGCTTACAGGAATTGGTGGGAAAGAAAAAAGCTACGAGAATGCGAGAAATACGGCCAAGCTGCTGAACAGAATTTCACCGAGATACACGGGAGTACTCACTTACATCCCCGTTCCCAACACACCTCTTTACGTTAAAATTAAGAGAGGGGAATTTCTCCTTCCAGATGCCATCGAAAACCTCATGGAGCTCAGGTGGATGGTTGAAAGAATTGAGGCAAGGACAACCTTCAGATGCAATCA
>DAINRD010000042.1:0-4940 GCA_036742095.1 Archaeoglobus sp.
CCCGTACGGAAAGTACAGGAGGAAAATAAGGAAGGAGATGGGATTTTTCAGCTTTAAGAGGTTTAGGAGGTGAAAAAATGCTGAAGAAGGTCGATGTTAGATACCTGAAAAAACCAGAGGAGGTGGAACTGGAGCAACCGATATTCATTGAAGGTCTGCCTGGGATCGGTCACGTGGGAAAGCTCGTCGCAGACCACCTGGTGAACGAACTAAAAGCAGAAAAGGTTGTTGAAATTTACTCCCACCATTTCCCGCCTCAGGTTATGGTTCTTGAGGATGGCACCATAAGAATGCCAAAGAATGAGGTTTACGCTTATAAATCCAATGGAAACGGACACGATCTGCTGATTCTTGTTGGTGATTTTCAGAGCATAAGCAATGAGGGTCATTTTGAGCTTGTAAACGCTTATCTTGAGGTGGCGAAAACTTTCTCAGCCAAGAGGATTTACACCCTGGGTGGATACGGCGTGGGAAGACTTGTTGAGGAGCCCTATGTTATAGGTGCCGCCAACTCCCCCGAAATTGTGGAGGAGCTGAAAAGATATGGGGTGAAGTTTGAGCCTGGAGAACCGGGTGGGGGAATTATCGGAGCTTCAGGTTTGCTTCTCGGAGTATCCATGCTGGAGGGAATTCCTGCTGCTTGCCTGATGGGCGTAACGTCGGGATACATGGTCGACCCGAAGAGTGCAAAGGTCGTTCTTGATGTTCTTTGCAAGATGCTGAACTTGGAGGTTTCTGTCGAAGCTCTGGAAGAGAGGGCAAAGGAGATGGAGAAAATCATAGCTCAAATCAAGGAAATGCAGGAGATGGCGGTGCAGCAGTGGAAGAGTGACGAAGACCTGAGATACTTCAGATGAGGTATCAGGAGATTGACCTCGCAAGAGGGCTGGCTGTAGTACTAATGCTCATTTTCCACTTCTTTTTTGACGCCAGCTACTTCGGTAAGCTTGACCTCTCAGGGGCTTTCTGGTACTTCTTTCCCCGCTTTATTGGGGGAATGTTCATCTTCATTTCAGGTTACACTCTATCCGTCATAAGGCCGGAGTTCAGGAGAGTTGGCAGGAAGGTGCTCAAACTCGCCCTGCTGGCTGCAGCAATCAGCATCGTAACATTCCTTTTCGTTCCAGAAGAGACTGTGATTTTTGGGATAATACACTTTTTCACCCTTGCAACCATTGCAGGCTACCTCTTTCTGAGATGGCCGAAAATTCAGCTTCCAGCAGGTCTGGGGCTGTTTGCTATTGGCATATACCTCAACCAGCTGAGAGCAGATACTGGATTGCTGGTCTGGCTGGGTTTGATACCCTATGGCTTTAGAACTCTTGACTACTACCCATTCCTGCCTTGGTTTGGTGTTTTTCTGACAGGCATGTTTTTTGGAAACTACTTCAGACCAAAAAGCACTCTACCCGAAACTCCCATTTCACCACTGCTCACCATCCTCGGCCGAAATTCACTGAAGATTTACGTTCTACAACACCCTATAATAATTCTTGTTCTTCAGCTTCTTTACGGGGATGTGATTCAGCAGATTTTGAGTATTTAGTCTCAAGATACTTCTCAATGGTTCTCGAACCGAAGTAAAAGGAAACCACTGAAATGAAGGCAAGATTGAGTCCATCAATTATTTTAAGAAAGCCACTATTATCCTCAACAACCCCTGCAATGACGCTGGCAATACTTCCCAAGTAAAAGGAAACCACGATAAAAACCAAGGCTCTCCTCACTTCTCTGCTGTTCAGCCCCCTGAAAACAAACCTGAAAAGCAGGAGGAAGATTATGAAAAGCAGTGCAACCAGCATTGCTACGGCTGTAAATGGCAGCAATGGCAGGACAACCTGATTCAGCAGAGCCATGTTGCTTGTTAGCTATGAAATATTTAAATGTTTCGATTATAATTGACATTTAGCGGGAAAACTCGTCGAGTTTCAGCAAAACCTTTTTTGCAAGCTCAATGTCCTTCAGCCTCACCCGCTCCATAGACGTATGGCAGCAGTAAAGCTCACCCGGCCCCCAGACAACCACGTCAAACTTACTTTTCAGGTTTAAAGCATCGGTCCACGAAAGCATTTCTCCACGCCTCACCTCCAACCCAGCTGCACGGATAGCTCTTTCAAGAATATCTGCAACCTCACCGCTAACAAAACCGTCGTAGGCGTGAGAGACCTCATATTTGCCATAGCTCTTCAAAAATTCAATCTCCTTCAAAGCTTTTTCCAGCTTAACCTCTGGCTCAATCAGAACGTCAAGCTTAACCCTGCAGTGGTCAGGGATTACGTAGTCATTACCCCCTCCTGAAATTTTTAACGGAGTTGCTTTGAATCTCTTCTTTATCTCGTTAATCAATTCAATTGCCCTCTCTATTGCGTTGACACCCTTCTCCGGGCAGGAACCATGGCTGGACTTTCCCTCAACCTCAACAAAAAGGTCAAAACTACCATAATGTCTCGAAGCTATTTTCAGGTCTGTTGGTTCCATAACAATAGCCTTTTTACCGTGCTTCCAGCTCCTCGCAAATTCCTCCGAGCCTTTTCCACCCTCCTCTTCATCACAGAAGAAGGCCATGGTAAATTCAACTCCTCTTTCAGCTGCCTCAAGTGTCGCTGCTAAGCTCGCCTTCGCATCACAGACACCAGTTCCGTAGGCATAAACTCCATCCGTGCTGAATGGCGCTCTAACAGCAGTTGTATCGAGGTGGGTGGAAACAATCAGCTCAGAGTTTGATTTTGTAGCGATGAAATATTTACCCTCAACAATCTCATAACCATTCTCTTCAAGAAAATCTCTAACAAAGGTCCTTAGCTCATCTTCGTAGCCTGTAGGCGACTCAAGTTCCACCAGCTTTTTCAGCAGCATAATCGTAGCTCTTAAAAGTCCAGTATAAAAATTTGATTTCGTGCTAATCAGGAAAGCCGAGAGGGGAGACATTGACAGCTTTGTCGAAGTTTATGCTGCCTCATACAAAGGAATGGAGGAGTATGCCTACACCAAAAGGAGGGAGATAAGGAACTACTTCAAGTGGCTGCAATCGAGGGATAGAGATGGTTTGATGGTTGCAGTCGTTGATGATAAGGTTGTGGGTTTTGTTGCATGCGATACAAACTGGATAAGCGTTTTTGAGAGGCGTAGAGTGGGGGAGATTCACGAGCTGTTCGTTCTCCCCGAATTTCGTGGCAGAGGTGTTGGCAGTGAGCTTCTAAAGACAGCTCTTAACTATGCAAGGGACAGAAAAAGAGATACGGCAGAGTTGTGGGTTGGAAGAACCAACTACCGTGCCAGAAGGTTCTACACAGTTCATGGCTTTGAGGAGGCTGGAGAGTGGGGAAAGTGGGTCAGGATGAAGAGGGATTTGTGAATAGTGCATCCGGTAAAATCACGTTCTCGGCTGGTGTTTTTGCTATTTTCCTGACGTAGGTCTTCCCGTAGTCACTCCATAGCTCTTCAAGCTTCTTCATTTCGCTTTTACTCCCAAAGCCTACGTAGCTTGGACCGTTGCCAGAGAGACCGCAGCATATGTCTTCTTTCCACCCTTTTTCAGCTATTTCCGTGGGATAGTCCAGCATTCTGCAGTAGTAGAGCGTATTTAGCTTCATGGCCGTGCAGTAATCTCCACTCACTGCCGCATCCACCGCAGGTTTAAGTTCGGCAGAGTGCATTCTTATCTTATCCCAGTCAACCCTTCTCCTGCCAAACCTGGGTATCAGGATAGCCGAATAACCCTCAAACTCGTCTCTCCTTATCAGCTTCATCTTTTTGTTGTCAGAAACAACAACGCTGCCAAGAAGGGAGGCAGAAGCGTCATCAAAAGCTCCGGTGTAGCTTATCCCCACCTCCAAGGAAAAAGCAGCGTTGGCCCTTAAAATTTCAAAGGCGTTGAGCTCTTCTCCCTTCAGCTTTTTGACAGCACACAAAAGGGCATTCACAAAGGCGCTGCTGCTCCCCAGTCCGCTTCCTCCCGGTATCTCGGAGGTGACTTCAACCTCTGCGCTTATGTCTTCAGCCCTCAGAATCCTCTCCGCCACAATACTCCTGATCTCCCGACCGTTGGCCACTATTCTTGTTTCGTCCGATTCTCTTAAGCTTACCACAGTCAGCATCTCAATCCCAAATGCCGAGCCAATACCTGTTGCGAGGGCATTCAGAACAGTTCCAGCAGCAAAGGCCTTTGCTTTCATTAAACCACACACCGCCTATTACCCAACTCCCTCTTCAAAGGCTGAAAAAAGAGCTATCCTCTCTCTGACGAGTAGCGGAAGTTTTTCAGGACCAGTGATTTCGAGTTCTTCTTTCGTGATACCGTAATGTCTCACTACAGCATCAGCGTCGTATTCAGGTCTGAATTCCAGCTCCTCAAAGTTCTCAATTTTCCCTTCGTCAAGAATTACGGCAGCAACTCTGTTTTTGCCCTCCTTCAGCCCCATCCTGAGTGCATCCCTTATCTGCCTTGTTGCTGCGTAGTGGAGAAGAATTTCTATGGGCAACGACCGGGAAATTCTTCGTCCATTTTTCCAGTTTTCTATGGCTTTCTTTGCTGCGAACTCCACCACGTCTAGGGAGACCACATACTTTGAGTTTATGAAAGATGCATAATCCACTCTAAAATTTGAAAGGTTTTCCACCAAAAGTTCTCCGAAGGTTACCCTCATAACACCCTCATCACTGACTCCATTTTTATGCCTTTGTCTGTTAGCTCATACCTCAGTATTGCCTTCGGCACGAGAATGCCTTTCAGCTTTATTACCTTAAGCCTCCTCTGAACCTCGTTCTCAACTTCCTTGAGGGTTAGCTCAATGACGCCATCGGCATAGTGCTTTATCGTCGTCTCAGTTCTCGAATCGAACATTCCCTTTGTTATCAGAAGCATCACTGTTGAGCTGTATTTCTTGGCGTAATGAGAGAGGAATTCCATAAGGGACAAAACGTCTTCCATGGGGTAGTTG
>DAINRD010000042.1:4950-7625 GCA_036742095.1 Archaeoglobus sp.
TAGTTGGCGACAAAGTAGGTGAAGTTGTTTATCGCAACTCTCTCGAATTCCTCATGGCTCATGATGGTCTTTATACCACCAATGGGGTCGTAAATGGTCTTTTTCAAAAATCCCTTGGCGTCCTTGTCTCCTTCTGTGTTGAAGGAGTATCTGAGACTGAGAAGGGTTATGTTCTCCCACACAGCCTCATCGAGGTTGAAGTAGAGGTTTATGTACTCCCTCACCTCATCATCGCTGTCATCGGTGGCAAGGTAGAAAACGTTCTCGCCCTGCAAAGCCCCCTCTACTGCAAAATGAAATGAAAGAACGTCAGCACCAGCACCTGGCTCTTCAAACAGTGTCACAACGCTTCCCGCAGGTATTCCTCCTCCCAGCTGGGTGTCCAAGGGGAGTATGCCTGTTTTCTTCAGCTTCATTGACCAGTATTTTGCAACTTAATATATAACTCTAACTCACTAAACTTTGCTTACTAATTTGTAATGACCGTGCTTTGGTGTGTAAATTTCGCCATGCAGCTTAAGTTTAGACAGAATCTCCTTTGCTTTCATTCTGTCAATTCCCTCCCTCTCTGCCGCATCAAGAATTAACTCCTCAGGCACCCCCGTCTTCTGGTGCTCATCCTCAAGACCCTCTATTATTTTCTTGATTATCATTATCCTGTCTCTCTGAGCCTTTGATGTGCCGCTGATGGCGAAGTCGATGTCAATTTTTCCTGTTTCTGGGTCAACAGCTATCTCCTTCAAACTCCTCATCATGATTTCGATAACCCTGTCAACGTCTTCAGCCTCCACTCTATCACTAAGCCTCACCCTCGCAGAAGCTTCAGCGAGCCTTACGATGCTTTCAAGCTGTCTTGCGGTGATGGGAACGGGAGAATCTTCCTTCGCACTTGACCTCAGTGAGAGGTAGAAATCCTCAATTTTTTTCTTGGCCTCCTCAGTAAGGACGGGGTAAACGGTCTTCCTTGCGTAGGCTATGTATTTTCTGAGAAGGTCGGGGTCTATGGCGGGAACGATCTTTTCCGCTCTTTCTCTGATAAACTCCTCGTCGTATTCGGCGGCGACATTTTTCATTTTCTCGGTCAGCTCTCCAAGCTGGTGGGAGTAAAGGATGTGATTGACGAGCCTTCTGTCCTTCTCCTCGTCTGGTTCATCTTTCAAAACGAAGATTAGGTCGAATCTTGAAAGAAGGGTGGGGGACATCTCTATCTGTTCGGCAATTGGAGTGTATTTCTCGAATCTACCGTATTTTGGATTGGCAGCACCAAGCAATGCGCACCTCGCCTTTAAAATGGCGTTTATTCCGGCCTTTGCAATGCTGATGGTCTGCTGCTCCAGAGCCTCATGAAGGGCGGAGGTGTCCTCCTTCCTCATTTTGTCTATTTCATCAACGAGGGCAACACCCTTGTCGGCAAGAACAAGAGCTCCAGCTTCGAGAGTCCACCTTCCATCAACCTCATCCCTGACAGCAGTAGCGGTTAAACCTGCGGTGGTCGTCCCCTTGCCAGTAGTGTAAACGCTCCTTGGAGCTATTCTGTGAACATAGCGGAGGAGTTGAGATTTTGCCACACCCGGGTCACCGACGAGCAATATGTGGATGTCTCCCCTGATTTCCGTGCCGTCAGGAAGCTTCTTGGGCACTCCTCCAAATAGCTGGAGGGCAATGGCCAGCTTCACGTCCTCGTGGCCGTAGATGGATGGAGCAATGGACTTTACGATTTTCTCATAAATGTCGCTGCTTGCTGCCAGCTCCATAATCTTCTCCCTGTCCTTTTCAGTGATTTCAAACTCCTCATACTCCTGCTGCAGAATCTCAACGGAATTGCCCTCAATGTAGAGGTCCATGTGGGTCATCTTCCTCTGTCCCAACCCCCTTGGCTTCGCCCTCACTATTCCATTAACCACAACTCTGTCTCCGGGATTAACCAAACCTGCAAGGTCACCTTCAAGAATAACATCTATTGTCTGGGGCTGCTCTCCTCCCCTCAGGTTTTCAGGATACTCCTGAATCTTTACCCTCTGGCTGTCGATTGAAACGCTGCTGTCAGGAAGGAAAATCAGCTTCTTCGTGCTGCATCTGCTGCACTCAAAGGGCTGTCTCAGCTGAGTGTCTTCTTGGGGAACCATGGTAATGCTTCCACAATTGAGGCATGCAAAGGCAGCCTCGACAATTCTCGGCCTTACTTCCGTAACCTTTCTCACTATGCCCTCTATGGCCATGAACTTCCCGATGTGCTCCGCTCTCAAATCTCTAATCAGAACCTTCCTTGCTGTTGGTAGCGAGTAGAACCTCGGCTTGCAGCCTTCCAGGGAAACCCCGTAGATGTTAGTAACCGTTGCCAAACCCTTCTCAGCGTGCTGCAAAACCTCATCGGGCTTCTCTACAAGCTCCTCACCCAGTTTACCCTCCTGAAAAATGGTTAAATCTCTGACGAAGTTAACGTAAAGGGATTTACCATCACCACCAGACTTTATTTTGTAGGCAAGCTTGTTAATCTCCTCTCTATAGTATCTCTCGAAGAACTCCGCCCAAAGCGCTGGACTGCTTACACCCATCAGTTATAATTTTACCAAAAATCCTTAAAGCTTGTGCTATGAGTGCTTCTAATGATACGACTGGATGAACTGAAAGGTAAAATTTCCCTCAAAGTTTACGGAAGCGAGGAAATTTACAAT
>DAINRD010000042.1:7635-9754 GCA_036742095.1 Archaeoglobus sp.
TTACCTCAAAAAACTTTTTGGAGATTCGAGTAAAGTGAGTTTTGAGTTTTTTACCGAAAACGAGCCCCATCTCAACCTTCCAGCGGTGAAAATTGACAGCTCAGAAATTTACTTTCACGGTATTCCCAAGCATAATGAGCTTGAGAGTTTTGTTCAGGCTTTAAAACTGGTTGCGGAGGGAGCAAGAGGTGGGAATAAGCTGAGTATAATCACCTTTGTCTCACCTCTCTGCCCAAACTGCCGTGCAACGGTTGATGCAATAAACAGCCTCCTGTCTAAATACCCCCTCCGCCATCATATCGTTGACGCCACCATGTTTCCAGAGTTCGCAGAGGAATTTGAAGTTATGAGCGTCCCGACGACTATAATGGGTAAAATGAGGTTTGTGGGGGCATTAAGCGTGAAGGAGGCTGAGTTGTGGGTTGAGAATGCACTGAGTGGTGATTACAAAAACTACATCGCTAAAAAACTGATGAATGGTGAAATCGAGGTGGTGAAGGCTCTTGTGAGTGAAGAGGAGCTGGGAGAAGTGCTGGGAGAGCTAATGGCCCACAGGGAGTTTATGGTTAGACTTGGGGCAATGGCGGCTGCTGAGGCGCTGAAAGACGATAAAGAGGTGGTTGAAGGGGTTAAAAGGGCAATCAGGAAGCTTTTGAAGCATGAAGATGCAAGGATAAGGGAAGACGTGGCAATGGTTCTTGGTTTAATCGGTGGAGAGGAGGACATTGAAGACCTGGAGAGGCTCGCTTCGGAGGGAGGGAGAGTTGGGGAATCAGCCATAGAAGCTGTTGATGAAATAAGGAGGAGAAAAAATGGTTGAGGTGGATATAGAAGGTATCAAAGCAAGTTACACCATCAGGGGGAGAAATGCCGCACTGCTCTGCCCCCCTCACCCCCTGATGGGCGGGAACAGGTTTGACGTCAGGCTGGAGAGAATTGCCTCTGAGCTGGCTAAGAGGGACATTTCCGTTCTCAGCTTCGACTACAGGCAGCCCTTCAGGAGCGGTATTGGAGAGATAGAGGATGCCAAGAAGTGTCTGGAGTATCTGAAGGACAGGCACGACAGAATTGCCATCATAGGCTACTCTTTCGGTAGTGTGGTTGCTTCAAACGTGGCAGATTACTGCGATGCGGCAGTTTACCTTTCACCACTTCCAGAAATCAACTCCATTCGCTTTGAAGATGCCGGAGTTCCAAAGCTGTTCATCGTTGCCGGGCATGATCAGTTTGTTTCGCTGGAGGAGTCGTTTAAAATATTCGATGAAGCATCTGAACCAAAGGAGATTATCAAACTGGAAACGGACCACTTCTATTTCGGAAAGTTCGATGTTGTTGCAAAGGCAGTTGCAGACTTCATTGAGAGACAAAACTTCTGAAATTTCCCTGGTTAATCTGTTCCTCAATTTTTCTTATGAATCTGTCTCTGGTTCTCAGAACGGGGATAATTGTCATGTCTCCTCTCAAATCCCTGATTTTGTTCACGTATTCAGCCACGTCGTCGTTTCCATAGTACACAAGCCAGTTTCTGTACTCCCCGACGGTTGTGAAGGATGAATAGGTTATAAGCTCAACGATGACCATTTTGTTATCCAGAATCCCGTGTACCGTTTCGTATTCAACAAAGAAAACTCTTCCGTTGGAGTAGTAAAGTCTCTCCGCCTCCATAGCCACTACCTGCCTTGCAAACTCCTGAAGTGAAAATTCCTCTGGCTCGTCGAGGATTACTGGACCAATGTAACTGAGCTTATCCATGAGGGAAATTTGCCTTGGTGGACTTAAATCTGTTTTTCGCTCTGGAAAGTTACGGAACAGTTCCGCTGATTATCACAACAAGCTTGCTCCAGAATCTGTAGGGCCCGGTTTCAACGTATCGAATGTTCTCAAGACCTGCCTTCATGAACCAGTAGACGCACTGCTGGGTGGAGGGGAAAAGCATTATGCTCTCCGCAAACTTCCTTACTGCGAAGTTATCTGGCTTTCTCGGGGCGAGGATGACTACCTTTCCACCACTCTTCGTCACCCTTGCCATCTCCTCAATTCCCTTCTGCGGGTTGGGCCAGTATTCTATGCTTCCCGCAGAGATGGCGGCATCAAAGGTGTCATCCTTGAAGGGAAGGTT
>DAINRD010000043.1:0-9743 GCA_036742095.1 Archaeoglobus sp.
GATTTTATAAAAATATTTCCACAAAGTTACACGTATTTGTGCATTTCTTCATCGCTTCTCAGACCATCAAAAGCGAGAAGAAGGATTAAGACCGAGATTATGGACGTAACTACCGTCCATACGAGAAAAACATCTTCAACTACCCCGTAGAGGTGGAACATGAAAACGAGTGCATAAAGAAGTGCTGCCATCGATATCAGGGAGGCAATCAACTCTTTCACAGATTGGGTTTATTATCAAGTGTTATAAATTTTTTTAAAGTCAACGTGTTTTTTGAAAAATAAAAATAAACTATTTAAGTGTTGGCAGGCCAAATCCGGTAGCAGGATCGTCTCCTTCAGGCAGGATATCCCTCGCCAGACTGCGAAGGTAAAGCCTGACATCGGTGCCGTTTAAAATGCCATCTCCATTTCGGTCGCCTGCAGATGTCCATACCTTCGCTGCCAGTCCGCTGACGTGGGGTGTTGCCATGCTTGTACCGCTCAGATATTTATAGCAGCCATCATTCCAGGTTGACTCGACCGAAACACCTGGGGCTGCAAACTCAACTTCCATTATGAGGAGGTTTAACTCAGAGGTACCTAAGGAACTCCTCGACGGTCATATCCGCATCTCTTATGAGAGCCTTCAGCGAACCCTTCTTAAGCTCTTTGTGGAGAGGAACGGAGAGGGTGACGGGCGAGCCCTCCTTACGCAGAATTGCATGACTACCGACAATTCTGTCAACATGCCGGCTTTAACGAATGCTTTAATAGCCTTCTCGCCGGAGATAACAGGAAGCTTTGCCATTCATAGCACAACTTCAACAACCCTGCCCTTCTCCTTGAGCTGCTTCATCCTCTCCTCCGCAAGGGATTCGAGGCAGCCGATGATTGCCTCTTTGATGTTCTCAATGGCCTCTTCGATTGTTTCACCCTGAGAGTGGCAGCCGGGCAGGGCCGGACAGCTCACGATGTACCCTTCTCAGCCTCTTGAACGATGACCTTGAGATTCATGGTGGTAGATTGGCTAAGGAAGTTGATAAGGGTTACTTCAAATACTCCTCGATCTCCTCAAGCTTATTCAGTATGTCTTAATCATTTTCGTGTCCAGCACCCTAACCATTCCGAGAAATAAATTTACACACGGTATCCCGATAATGGAGGTTGCGAAGTTGAAAAATAAAGGGGGGATTTAAACTTGAGCAAAGATATCCCGCCTCCCGGATTTGAACCGGGGACCATGGGATCTCCGCCTGCCGCGGAGTGGCGGACTACAGTCCCACGCTCTACCTCTGAGCTAAGGCGGGTTCGATAGCTTACTGAGCGAATCTGCTTAAAAATCTTGTGCCCACAAAATTTTTAACACTCTTTATACTTGGCTCTAACATGCCTCAAACCATAGTTGAGAAAATTTTCTCCAGAGCGAGCGGTAAGGAAGTAAAGGCTGGAGAATTTGTAATGGCCGAAATCGACCTCGCCATGATTCACGACATCACCGCTCCTCTCGCGATTAAAGCTTTCAGGGAGATTCTCGGCAGTGATGCAAAAGTTTGGGACAAAAGCAAGGTGATTATGGCCTTCGACCATCAGGTGCCAGCTGACAGTGTGCATGCGGCAGAGAACCACAAGATGCTGAGGCAGTTTGCCGAGGAGCAGGGAATCCTGAACTACGATGTAAAAGGTGGAATTGCCCACCAGATAATGGTTGAAAACCATGTCGAGCCCGGAATGCTGATTGTTGGAGCTGACAGCCACACGTGCATGTATGGGGCCTTGGGGGCTTTCGCCACAGGTATAGGCTCAACTGACATGGGCTTCGTTCTGGCAATGGGAAAGCTGTGGTTCAAGGTTCCAGAATCGATTAAATTCAACGTTCACGGCAAGCTGGAAAAGCATGTTTACGGAAAGGACATAGTGCTAAAGCTCATCGGAATGGTTGGGGCTGATGGTGCGAACTACAAGGCCTGCATTTACAGCGGAGAGGTTGTGGGGAGGCTGGGAATGTCTGACAGGCTGACAATGTGCAACATGGCCATCGAAATGGGAGGTAAGGCGGGAATTGTGGAGCCCGATAAAACAACTCTGGAGTATCTGAAGGCAATGGGCAGGCCCTATGACGGAGAGCTGCTGAGAAGCGACGAAGATGCTGAATTTCAGGAAGTTGAGCTCGATGTGACGGGAATGGAACCTCAGGTTGCTGCTCCGCACAGAGTTGACAACGTGGTCGGAATATCGGAGGTTGAGGGGACGAAGGTTGACCAGGTTTTCATCGGCTCCTGCACCAACGGCAGATACGAGGACCTGAAGATTGCGGCTGAGATACTGAAAGGGGAGAAGGTTGCGTCAAACGTCAGGCTGATTGTCATTCCGGCGAGCGTTAGAGAGTACAGAAGAGCCTTGAAGGAGGGGCTGATTGAGACATTCGTTGATGCCGGGGCACTGGTTGAGGCCCCGTGCTGCGGGCCGTGCATGGGAGGGAGCTTCGGGCTGATTGCTGGCGGAGAGGTGAGCGTGTCAACCTCCAACAGGAACTTCATAGGGAGACAGGGCAGCCCTGAGGGCAGAATCTACCTCGTAAACCCGGCAGTAGCGGCAGCAACGGCAATATACGGAGAAATCACCGATCCGAGAAAAATAAAGTAGTCAGAAAACCATGGGTGTGAAGCCTTCATCAATGAGCCTGTTTACCAGCTCTCCGATGTACTCAAGCCTCGTGAAGTCCAGCTTGTCGGCATATCCCTTCATGTCAGCAACGAATTTGCATGCTAAGGGCCTGTATTCATCAAGCTGGCTCAAAACGAGATTTCTGAAATCCTCGTCCTCCACGAGCAAATCTTCCGAAGGGCCAAAGAAGACTATCTCCACCTTCTCAGCCCAGCCGAACTTCATTGAGTTTGCAGCAAAAATCAGGCCGGTAACAGCTTTCTCCTTGGCCTCCTTTCCGCTCACTATCAAAACAAGCAGCTTCGCCATACGTAAAGTTAATAAATAATTTAAAAAATTTTCCGGTTGATTGAATGAAGAGCAAGGGAACGAGATTTGAGAGGGACTTGATTTCTGAACTCTGGAAAGCTGGGTTTGCGGCGATAAGGGTTGCAGGCAGCGGAGTTTCCCCCTTTCCCTGCCCGGACATAGTAGCGGGAAATGGTAGGACTTATCTGGCAATAGAGGTCAAGATGAGAAAGAATTTGCCCCTATACCTTTCTGCAGATGAGGTTGAGCAACTGGTAACGTTTGCAAGGGGATTTGGGGCTGAAGCTTACATTGCTCTAAAGCTTCCAAGAAAGAAGTGGAAATTTTTCCCGCTCAAAATGCTCGAAAGAACGGAGAAGAACTTCAAGATTGACGAGAAAGTTTATCCACTCGGCCTGGATATTGAGGAAGTTGCAGGAAAATACCTTCAGAAGAGGTTGGGAGAGAAAGTTTAACTTCCTGGAGGTAAAGGTGGAAGGATGAAAGAGTACATCTACTGTGACACCTGCAAGGAAGAGACTCTCCATGAGCTCGTACGGGGAGACAAGTACAGATGCACGGAGTGCGGAAGCTTCACAGTTCACCATCCAGCGAGGGAGGTGGAAATTAGAGCCATAATCAGCAGTGGGGCTGAATCTGCGAGAGGAACAATAAAGGCCTTTGAGGGTGAAAAGCTGGAAAAAGGAGACGAATACATTGTTGAAACTGAAGAGGGACACAAAATAGGTGAGATAACTTCAATTGAGTTAAAAAATGGCAGCAGGGCTGAGAGCGGGACGGTGGGAGAAATAGAGACGGTATGGTTGAGAGATGTTGGAGAGGTTGAGGTTAGAATGAGTCTCCACAAGAGAAGCGTCACAACGCCCTACAAAATGGTTGTTGACGGCGAGACAGAGTTTGAAGTTGGAGAGGTGATTTTCGTAGAAGGAAAAAAGTTCAGAATTCACAGAATCAAGCTGCTTGAAGGAGGAGTTCTGAGAAAAGAAGGTAAGAGGGCGAGAGCAAGAGATATAAGGAGAATCTACGCAAAGTATGAGGGCAGATAAACCCATCCGTCTAAGAGATTTCATCAAGGCCGAAAACTGCTTTTTCTCAGTTTTAGGCTACAGAAACGAGCAAAGCGTTAAAAGCTTTCTTCGGTATATTCCGGACAGCAGAGGGGACCGAGAGCTTAATGGAGTGAGATTCAGAAAGTTATCTCACGATGAGGCAGTTAACTCCGAGCTTGCCAAAAAGTACATGAAAGGAGGAATTTTCAGGGTTCCCCACGAGGTCATTCAGGAAGTTTACAGGCCTGAAGACAGGCTTGACTTCGCCATGAACGCTCAAGAGGTAAGAAAGATTGTAGATTTCTTTGGAGGAATACCGAAAGAAAAAATGGGCGTCACAGGCTCAAGATTGTTAGGGCTTGAAGGGGACGAATCAGATGTGGATTTCATAGTTTACGGGAAATGGTGGTTTGAGGCGAGGGAAAAGCTGAGGAAGGGGATTGAGACAGGAAAGCTGGCTGAGCCTGATGAAGAGACCTGGAATTTCATATTCACCAAAAGGAAAATTGCCCTGCCCTACGACATTTTCGTCCAGCATGAGAGGAGGAAGTATCACAGAGCCTTTATCGGAAGCACATACTTCGACCTTCTTTACGTTAGAGATTACGATGAAATTAGCAGACCAGTGCCTGAAGATATGGGAAAGAAAAGGGGAAAGACAGAAATTATCACCACCTTACTCGACGACTCCTTGGTTTTCGACTACCCGGCTTACTACCCGGTGGACCATCCTGAAGTTGAGGCTGTTCTGAGCTTCACCCACACCTTTGTGGGACAGGGTTTCAGAGGGGAGAGAATAATCGCCAGAGGAGATTTGGAGGAAATAAACGGAAAGACCTACTTAGTTGTTGGAACAAAGAGAGAAACTCAGGAAGAGTTTATCCTCTCCATCAGCCTGATGGAGAAGCTGGGACTCATTGATGAGTTTCAGAGATGGTATCAAGGGCTAAAAGGGCTGCACCCTTAGCCACTGCGTAGTCATCTTTAATGCTGACAACTTCGAGCTCTATCTCCTCCGGAAGGAATTTCTCCATCTCTCCCTTAACAATTTCCACATCGAGTCTCCCCCCTATTCTCCCCCCAAAAGCTATGGCTTCAGGATTTAGAATCAACGCTGCATTGGCAAGGGAAATGCAAAAAATCCTGAAGCCTTCCGTTTCGTAAACCCTCCCGGATTCAACCATTTCCTCCGCATTTTTCAAGGCCCAACCGCTAAAGTAGGTCTCAAGATGCCCGATTCCGCCGCATACACACCTCCTCTCTCCCCCTACAAAAGTGTGGCCAATTTCCCCTGCCGCACCCCTCCCCCTGTAGACCTTTCCATCGGCAACAATTCCTCCTCCTATCCCGGTTCCAACTGTCACGCCAAGCAAGTACCTGTATCCTGTTGTTTTTGAGGCATAGTAGGCAAAGCAGTTGGCGTCGTTATCCACCACAAAGGGAATCTTGAAGCTCAGTTCAGGAATTAAGGGGAGGTTTGGAGCTTTCACGGGGTTTCCGTCAACAAACCAAACAGCTACACCAACTCCGACAGCTTCCGCATCCTTAAACTTTCCCTCAATAAAGTCAGGAAGAGAAGCAATAACCTCCGAAGTTTTGAAGGACATAACCCTGAATTTGCCATCCTCAAGAACCGCAACATCGGTGTTCGTCCCACCAATGTCAATACCCACTATCATGAACAGCCAACAACGTTATTAAATTTAAAACCAACTCTAACCATGGTCAAGCTTCTCGAATTGAAAGATGGAGAAAGGGCCGTAAAGCTTGCGAGAGAGGCGATTGAACTTTATCTTGATGAAAGAAAAATGATACAAAAAAGGCTTCAGGGTGTTTTCTCTGAAAAACGAGGAGTATTCACAACTCTCACAAAGTACGGAAATTTGAGGGGGTGTATAGGCTTCCCCTATCCCGTTAAAAGGCTCGATGAAGCAATTATCGAGTCCGCAATCGCAGCAGCAGTTGATGACCCCCGCTTCGAGCCCGTAAGGCTGAGCGAAATGGATGAAATAGTCGTGGAGGTGACAGTCTTAACACCACCTGAAAAAATAGATGCAAAGCCAAAGGAAATGCCAGCTCATGTTGAAATTGGCAAGCATGGGCTGATAGTCAAAATGGGTCCCTTCTCAGGCCTCCTTCTGCCTCAGGTGGCTGTTGAGTACAATATGGACTCAGAGGAGTTCCTGAGCGAGACCTGCATGAAAGCCGGCTTGCCACCAGACTGCTGGCTTACCGGAGCTGAGGTTTACAGATTCGAGGGGCAGATTTTCAAAGAAAAGGAGCCGAGAGGAGAAGTTGTAGAGGTGGATATAAAAAGTTGTGAAGCTTAAGGGAGGCTATCCAGCAATGCCCTCCCATCTTTTCTGAATGTCCCTGAATTTCTCCCTTGATAGCTTGTAGTATTCCTCAGCTTTCGAGTATTCCTTCATTTCCCTGTAGAGGTCGCCGAGATGTCTGTATGCAGCAGCCACAAACTGAGCAAAGTCTGCATCAACTCTCTCAAAGCTCTGGAATATGTCAAGAGCTTCTTTGAACATTTTTTCCGCCTCATAATACCTTCCAAGCTTCTTCCTGAACATCGCATAGTTGCTCAGTAAAATGGCAAGGTTAAGCCTGTAGGACTCTGCTTCACCAACAAGCTCTCTGTATATCCTCTCGGCACTGCTGTAGCACTCCTCCGCCTCATCGAAGTCTCCAAGCTTGACGTAAATCTCAGAAGCGGTTGCAAAACTCTCCGCCAGCTCCTCTTTGCCCCCTATTCTCTTCCTTATTTCAAGAGCCTCCTCAACCTTTGCCTTGGCTTCGTTGTACTTGCCCATCTCATAGTAGAGAGTCGCAAGGTCATTTTCAATGGCTGAGAGCATCTCCTCGTCCCCATTCTCCTCACATATTTTCTCAGCTTCACTGTACATCCTCTCTGCGTTTTCCTTCATGTCCATCAGAATCAGAGCTCTTGCGGCATTTCTCATCAAGATTGGTGTTATCGCTTTCATTCCAAGTTCAAGGCTCAATTTTATTGCATTGACCGAAGAAACCACACAGGAAACGAGCGATTGTTTATCGTTCCTCTCCACAGCCACCTGAGACGCGTAAACGAAGTGAAGGATTAGCATCAGTTTTTTCCATATTCCATCGAGTTTTTTTAGTTCTTCAGCATCTCTGAAGGATTTTTCAACTGTTTCTCTCAACTCCTCGGGAGCCGATTGCTTTACAAACTCAAAAGCATCGAAAATTCTCCCTTCCCGAATCAACCTTTCAACTTCCTTTTCAATTTCCATAAAAAACACTTTTTTCTACACTTAAAAGCTTTTTGAGGTTTTACAAACCCATTAATCGTTAAAAAAAGAGTTATTCGATGGGAACGGTTTTTCTGTCCTTCTTCAGCCTCGGAATGGTTATCTCAAGAACTCCATTGTTATATCTCGCCTTTACCGCATCTCTGTCGATGTCTGAAGGCAGCGAAACTTTCCTGTAGAAGGTCCCCATTCTCCTCTCCCTTCTCAGATAGTCGCCTTTCTTCTCCTCAAACTCCTCCTTTCTCTCTCCCTTTATCACGAGGTCTCCGTTCTCAAAGTAGATTTCAAGGTCCTCCCTGTTGAATCCCGGAATGTCCACGATAACCCTTAACTGCTCCCCTTCATCAATGATGTCCACTGGCATCGAGATTCTGTACTCTCTCGCCTCAGGAAATCTACCAAACTCTTCAAGCAGCCTGTTAAACCTTTCCTGCATCCTTCTCAACTCCTCAAAGGGGTCCACAAACATGCCCCTCACCTCCCCTAACCATTTTTTCCTAACCTCTTTTACCTAACAATATGTTAGTGATATTGTATATAAACTTTTCGGTTCATATTTTAATGTTGTTCTGAGTTAGGCTTAATGTGAAATGTGTCGTTTGCGGAAGAGAAGTGGAACAGGGAATACTTTGCGGAAAATGCATGGTTGAAAAACAGGAAGTGGCCAAGATAGAGGACTTCAGCATTGAAGTGTGCAGCAGATGCGGCTCCATCAGGCTTGGAACCAAATGGCTTCAGAAGGATATGGGAGAAGTTATTGAGGAGATGGTGTTTAAAAAAGCAAGGGTTGTTGAGGAGTTTGATGTTGATGGGATAACCATCACTCCCGAATTTGCCATTTTCAGGGGAAGTTTATCTGGAGACAAGGTCGAGGTGAGCGTTCCGCTGAATTATCAAGTGAATAAAGTTCTATGCCAGAAATGCAGCAGAGAAGCTGGAGGATACTACGAATCCATCGTCCAGCTTAGGGCAAACAGAGAGCTGAGTGACGAGGAGATTGAAAGAGCCCTTGAAATAGTCAATGAAGTCATTTCAAGCTCTCCTGAAGACCAGAAGGCCTTTGTTTCGAAGCTTGAGAGGAAGAAGGAAGGGATTAACGTGTTCCTTGGAAGCAGAAATATCGGAAGGAAGATTTCTAAAATGATTTTGAAGGAGTTTGGGGGGACTTTGACGGAGAGCAAAAAAATACATACGAGAATAGATGGAAGAGAGGTTTACAGATTCACATATTCTCTCAGGCTTCCTGACTACAGAGAGGGTGATATCGTAGAGAGAGATGGTAGATTTTTTGTTGTCAGAAACCCCAGGATGGGCAAAGGAATAGATATAATCACAGGAAAAACGATAAATCTGAGCACTGAGAAAGTTGTTGTAAGGAGAGAAGAAATGAAAGGAGGAGTGGTCGTCAACGCTGACGAAAATGCTGTGGAAGTTGTATGCGACGATGGAAGTGTTGTAACGACTCCAAAACCTGCAGGAGTGGAGATCGGAGATGAAGTGAAAGTTTTCGAGATTGACGGAAAACACTACTCTCTCAACAATGAGCTATGAAAGCCGTAAGAGTGCCGAAGAGTGAGGCTGAAAAAGTAAGAAAACTGGCAGAGAAGCTCGGGGTTAAGGATAAAAGCAGGAGGATTTTTGCTTCGGGAGATTTCGTCGAAATTCCCATTGTTGAAGGCTCAGAGAAATTTTTCAGTGAATATACAATTGTAGAGCAGGAAAATCCTGTTTTTTCGCACAAAAGGAACCTCAAGGAACTTCTAAAGGGAAAAGTTCCGGAGAATCTGATCCCAACGAACTACAAGGTCATAGGAGACATTGTGGTTGTAAAGCTAAGTGATGAGGCAAGGAATTACGCCAGAACCATAGGAGAGGCTCTGATGCAAATCACCCCATGCAAAGCTGTCTGGTGTGATTACGGCAGATACGGAATGAGGAGGAGACCAAAAATGGAGCTTATTGGAGGTGAGGGAAGCGTTACTGAGCACAGAGAGAACGGATGCGTGTTCAGGCTTGATGTATCGAAGGTTATGTTCAGCCTCGGCAATCAGGCAGAGAGAATGAGGGTTGCAAAGCTTGTTGAGGATGATGAGGTCGTGGTGGACATGTTTGCGGGGATAGGCTACTTCTCAATTCCCATCGCTGTTCACTCAAAGGCAAAGAGGATATACTCCATTGAAATTAACCCTGACTCCTACAGATTCCTTCTGGAGAACATAAAGCTGAATGAAGCGGGGAACATAGTTCCGATATTCGGCGATTCGCAGTTCGTCACGCCTGAAGGTGTTGCCGACAGGGTTGTTATGGGGCACATTTACTGCCACGACTACCTCTACACAGCCATAAGGGCCCTGAACGGTAGAGGAGTCATACACTACCACGAATCGACGCCAGAAGCTGTTTTAGACAGGCCTGTTAGGAGGGTAGAAAAAGCCTGCAGAAAA
>DAINRD010000044.1:0-9680 GCA_036742095.1 Archaeoglobus sp.
GGTAATATGTTTTCCCGTCTTTCTCACCCTTCCAGACTGTGCCCTTCTCCGCCATCTCATTCAAGATCTTTTCCACATAATCCAGACTTTTTCCTGTTTTTTCAGCCAGCATTTCTGCAGTGAATCTCACGAAGGGCATGTGAAGGGCTATTTTAGCCTCCTCCTCATCGAAAAGCACACTCAAGAGCTCCTTTTCAACACCACTTACAGTCTTCGGCAGACCTATGGGCGCCTTATTCAGCTTCTCCCTCAGCTTCTCGTATATTTCAAGATGGTGCGAGTGGTGCGTGTATCCCCTAATCAGCAGAACATAAAAATCTATTCAATTTGCTATAGTTTTATATAGTTGCTTTGTCGACGGAATTAACCCGGGAAAGTGAGACCTGTGCTGACTTAAAGGCATTTGAAATTCTGTGAGATCTTGTTGACGGGAAATGAAACGGAAAGTGAAATAAGTTAAAAGGTCAGACGAAATTGGGGGTTATGAAGGAGGAAATGGCAAGAAAGGTAAGGGAGTGGATGGTGGAAGAGGGAATTTACAAGGATAAAATTGCTGACGAGAATGCAGATTATCACTTCATCGCTGAAGTTCCGCCAAATTCGAGACAGTTCATCGACATCGTTTTCCCCAAGAACAGGGATGACATGGTGGTTATTGCGTCAGGGATTAAGCTCAGTGAGGAGCATTATCGCTCATTAATGACTCTCAGTTTTGACAGAAGGAATGAGCTGCTGTGGGAGATGAGGTTTACCCTTCTTTTCCTTCCCACTGGCTTCCAGATACTACCGAACGTAAATGACCCCCAGCTTTTCCAGTTTACGAGGGAGCTTTACTTTGATGGACTTAACAAGAACCTTTTCATGGATGCAGTAAAGCAGGTTCACCGCTGCAAGCTTTACGTCATCTGGATGATGCAGAAAATTTCTGGAGGGAAGGGGGAGCAGGACTTTTCCATGTATCGTTAGGCTGATGTTGGTTTTGATGGGGAAATTCTCAGAGAAGAATATAAAAATAGCAGTTTTTTAGACTCAGGTGGGCCTATCTCAGCACTTCCGTCGTTATTTTCCCTTTATTTTCTCCAGAATCTCCTCCACACTGCTCGGCTCCTCCTCTGCCACCTCGATGTAGGCTTTGAACCTCTTGAAGCCGTCAAAGCCTGTCAGATAGCTTGCATAGATGCCGTTGGGTATTAACCCTCCATTCTCTGGAGCGTTTTCGGATAGCTTTGCCCTCAGCTTCACAGTTCTACCGTTTGCCTCAACCTCAACCACATCCCCCTCCTTCACACCGCTCCTCTTGGCAAACTCAGGATGGAGGAATATGACGGGCTCAGCCTTGCTCTTCGTCTCGTCCATTGTTAAAGCGTGCCTCGCCACAACGATGTCCGCCTCCACCTTCAGGAACTTGGAAAAGCGCATCATCACAATCCCTCCTTAATCTTCTGAAGGATGTAGACGTCGTTAACTTCCTTCTCTTCCAGAGGCTCAAGCTTCACCCTAACACCATCGCTTCTGACCATCGTTCCTCCTGCTTCTATGCCCGAAATAGCTGATGGAATGACCACGTCCGCAACTCTTGCAGTAAAGCTCATCCTCGGGTCGATAACCACGGTTTTAATCTTCCCGAGCTTGGATGAGACGTCGAAGGGGAGGGAGTAAACCGGATCCGTTCCCACAATCAGGGCGGCATCGATCTTCTCGTTCTTCAGAAGCTCCGTAAAGGCAAACTCCTCACCGCTCTTACCATCTCTGAAGCTGTACTTGTTTACATAGCCAACTTTCTCGAAGAGAGTCTCGTTGAAGCCCCTCATGTTGCCGTGGAAGCCTGCAGGAATGAAGTAAACCTTCGCCACCTCGTTCAGCTTTTTGACCATCTCCTTGAAGAGGTTCAGGTCCTTCAGGCCGTACTTGAGCCCCAGACCACCGAAAATCACGTTGAAATCTGCTTTCTTCATCTCCGTGATTATAGCCCCAGCTTCTTTGGCGTACTTTGCTGCCTTTCCATCAACGACCTTCATGAAGGAGTCCACAAGCTCAGCGTCGCTTTCAACCTGAATGAACTTGGCGTTCTTCTTAGCAAGCTTTGCAGTCTCGCTTTTCCTCACATCAACAACAACAAGATAGCGGTCCTCATCGTAACCCCTCGACCTCTTCTTTCCCCTCGGATAGTAGGTGTACTTGGACATGTGCCTCGAAAGGCTGTGGTAGGGGTTCGTTCCCCAGTAAACCAGAACGTATGCGTTGTCTCTCACCTCGTCGAGAGTTGTTGTCGGAATTTCCCCTTTAAGCACCGCCTCAACAAGCTCGCCAAGGCAGAAGGAGGAGTTGTCGTCGATGTAGCCGTTGAGCTTTTCGGCAATATCTATAGCCAGACTCTGTGCCTCAACAACTGTCGTATCGAGGCCGTAGATAGCGGGGTTCTTCGCATCCTTCAGAATTTCAATGGCCTTCTTTATGGCTGTATCAACATCAACCTCCTTTCCATCAACCCTCGCTACAGCCCTGTTCTCGTTGTACTTCGCAAAAATCTCCTCACCTCTCCTGCAGGCGTTGAAGACTTTTCCGTCCTTGATGTAGATATCATCACACAGACAGGAACAGCCGGGACAGATCATAATCATCCCTCCAGAAACCTTATCGCATCGCTCGGACAGTTCTCCCTGCAAACCACACAGAGGACGCGGTTTTTGCCATACCTCCTGCAGGCCTGCATGTTCACCACCTTAACCGTCCCGCCCTCCACCCTCAGGATCGGGTCATCAATGGTCGGGCCATTGCCAACAGCAGCACCCTTGGGGTCTTTCTCAACGTGAACTGGGCAGACGACTACACAGTTCCCACAACCAGTGCAGAGACTTTCATCTACTATCAGCCCGGTCTCAGTTGCCTCTTCAAGAGGCTTGAGCATTTCTTCCAGCTTTTTCCTCTGCCTCTCGTACTTTTTATCTTCGTAAAGTGGTTTGCATTCTTCAAGCTTTTTCTCCCTGTTGAGAAGCTTAAAAGCGAAGCTCATACATGTCGCTTCTCCGCATTTCTTGCAGTTGGTTTTGGGTAAGAGTTTGTAAATGTCCATCGGATTGAGCGCCATGCTAAATACTTGTGCTAAATAAATTAAAATTCTTTTGGCGTTTCTACCCTTTAGCCCAACACCGAAATTACCGCAAAACCGTATGCGAGGAAAAGGGCAGATATTATGCCGAAAGGTGTCAGGATAAGGTTTGGCGAGACGTTCAGTTTCCTGCCATCCCATCTTGAGTTGATAATTAAGGTGTAAATCAGAGTGTAGGCGATTATGAGGGGTGATACAACCTTGACCTCAATTCTTTCAGCCATAGCAAAAACGTAGGCCCATAGAATGACGGTTATGGCTGAAAGCGGGTAAAGGGACTTCAAAACCCTCTCAGGGCCAAAGTAAACGGGGGTGTTCCTCAATCCAGACTTACTGTCAAACTCGTAGTCAGAAACAGCGGTGGGGATGTAAAAGGTTGCCGCGAGGAAGAAGGCTGCAGAGTAGATTGCAACCGGCACATCTGCCCCGCCAATGCTCAGCCCAGCGTAGAAGGCAAGAACCGCTGCGAGGGCGTTGCAGACAACATCCATCACGGGCCACGCTTTAAACCTCGGTGGGGCTGAATAAACGTAGCCGATTATGTTTGCCCCGAGCATTGCGAGGAAGAACTTTTCGTTGATTGCAGCAGCCGCAGCGAGTGAGAGGGCAAAGAAGGCAACACAGTAAAGCCACGCCTCCCTGACTGAAACCTCGCCTGTAACGAGCGGCTGCATGGAGAGGTTCAAATCTTTTACCCTGCCGTCGTGCAACCTGTCAACATCTCTATCGTAGAGTGCATTTATCGTGAAGCTGAAGGCCATCCAGAAGGCGAAGGAGAGCAGGCCAAGAACAGCGTGCTGAAGGCTTGCATTTGGAGTTATCCCGAAGCCAAACCCCACGGCGTAGGGGAGAAGAAAGCACAACCAGGCTGCTGGGCGGAGAAGGCGGATGTATTTGGAAGGAACCTCAATTTGATTTGTGTTAGCAAAGTGTTCTTCCATGGTGTAATGACGTAAATTATGATTTAAAATTTTCGTCGAGTAGCTCCTCGTATGCCTTAACATTTCGGTCAACGAGAGAGTAGTTGAGTTCCCTGTATTCCCTTATTCTATCCAAATCGACTTCGGCAACAACAGCCTCCTCTCCCTGCTCGTCACTGAACTTTGCCAGTATTCCGTCAAACGTTGCTATTAGACTCCTCCCAACCGCTTCACTTCCTGTAAAGGTTCTCCCCACGCCACCAGCCTTGACAATGGCGTATGCATTGTCGAATGACCTTGTGAAGTACAAGCAGTATCTGAATCTGTCTCCGGGAAGCTCCGAGCGCCTGAAGGAAACAACGGGGTTCAGGACCACATCAGAACCCTTCAATCCCGCCACCCTGCACAGTTCTGGATAGAGAATGTCAGCGCATACCAGAATACTCAGTTTAACGCCTCTTACATCAAAAACCCTCAGCTTATCTCCGCTTTTTATCCCCAGTTCTCTTTCCACCCTTGTGGGATGAATTTTATCCTGAAATCCGACCATTTCTCCATTGTTGAAGAGAAAGCAACGGTTTCGATAACCATATTCATCGACAACCGCATTACCAGCAACAACCACTCCGAATTCGGAACTCACCCTCTCCAAAAATCCGAGGGTTTCGTCCAGAACTTCTGGTGATAACCTGGAATAAGAGAAGTACTCTGGAAACAGAAGAATTTCGGCCTCTTTCTCTGCAGCAAGTTCTGCAACTTTTTCTGCACTTTTCAGGTCTCCAATTCTGCATTGAACAGCAGCGAGTTTCATAATATGACCCTCCTGACTCCACAGCAATCCAGCTTCGCCCTGAAAGGCTCTCCAAACTCCTTCAGAGCCCCATATCCATTCATCGCAAAAACAGTTTTGCCAAGCATTACCATTCCCGCTCTACCACCAGCGCTCTCAACAGCCTCCACAGCGTCGCCAACAAGCTCCAGCAGCCCAGTTTCTCTTGCAAAGCCATTGGAGCAGTAAAAGAGGTTGTCAGGCGTAGGTTTTTTAAGAAACTCCTTTGTCCATTTCTTTCCAGCTTTACCAATTTTTTTTCTCATCAAATCGTCTCCTATCACTTCTTTTGTCGAAATCTCTCCCATAACCACAAAGTCAAAGGTAAGGTCCCAGCAAAATCTGTCCAGCTTGGCTTGAGAGGGACAGGCGGCGTTTTTCCTAACAACAACACCCCCAAAGGTTTGGGTTACGACATCACCGAGGCCCGTAAAGTTTTCTACTTCGGCGACATGGGCAATGTCAGCAGCCTCAATGTAGCCCAAATTACCCAGAACAGCAGTGGCGAGGGCCGCAGCACCGCTCATCCCAAAACCGCACCCGAAGGGAAGGGAGGCCCTTATCTCGACCCCCTCCAGCCCCACCTTTTCAAGAACGTCGTCGAGGGTGGGAAAGCTCCACTCTTCACCGTTTATTGTTGTCTTTCTGGAGGGAGAGGCTTGCAAACCCCTTTCAATGGTAAATCCAACACCTATGCTACCCGATTTCTTTGCATCCTCCCCCACGTGTGGAGAAAAAATGCAGGTTATGCTTGCAGGTGCGAAAATCATAGGCAGTCTTCAAGATAGGCTTCAACAATTCTCTCGGCAACGTGAAGCTTCAGGCCCTCCACCCACTCCTGTCTTTTTTGAGTCAAAATCAGCACTCTCGTATCTTCTGTCCCCATTCCCCTCTCAAGCACATCGTTGGCAACGACCATTGAGAGCCTGTCATCATTCATTTTCTCGGAGGCTATCTTAGCCAGTTCCTCATCGCTCAGACCTGTTTCAGCTTTGAAGCCAATAATCTGCCCATCGTAAACCTTTCGAACCTCTTTGATGATTTTTGGCGCCTCTTTCAGCTTGAGGTTAATTTCAGGAGCGGTCTTTATCTTTTTCATCTCCATGTCAGCCACAAAGTCAGCTGCTGCGGCAGCAGAAACGAAGAGGTCACATCCTCTGCTTATTTCGTACATCACTGCTTTCAGCATCTCTTCAACCGACCAGACCTTAACCTCCTTGTAGTTCGGCAGTATGAGTCCTGAGGGTTTTGAAGTTATGTGGATAACCTCCGCCCCCCTTCTCCAGAGCTCAAGTGCAATTTCTCTGCCCATTCTCCCTGAACTCTTGTTGCTGATAAATCTGATCGGGTCGAGCTGCTCGTAGGTAGGGCCGGAGGTTACAATGACCCTTCTACCCTTCATTTCTTTGGGATAAAGTTCTCTCTCGACATGGAGGCAGATGGTCTCAATGTCCGGAAACTTCGCCTTTCCCTCCTCGATTTTGGGCTGAACGATCTCAATCCCCATGTCCACGAGCTTCTGAACGTTCTCCAGCACAGCTTTGTTTTTCATCATTGCCTCGTGCATCGCTGGCACAATGATTATCGGCTTTCCTGAGCCGAGGGCTGTTGTGGCAAAGGTTGTTACCGGAGTATCATCAATTCCGCTGGCAATCTTCGATATCGTGTTGGCGGTGGAGGGAGCTATCAGGTAGAGGTCAGCCTCGCCATCAACGCCAAGCAAATTGACGTGCTCAATGCTTCCAGTAATTTCCTCAATAACTTTTTTGCCTGTGGCAAATTCGAGAGCGTAGGGATGGATAATCTTCCTCGCAGCCTTTGACATAACAGCCGTAACATCCGCACCCCTTCTTACAAGCTCTCTTGCAAGCTTGACAGTTTCAACTGCAGCAATGCTGCCGGTAACTCCAAGAACTATCTTCTTTCCTTCAAGCTTTCTGCTCTTCTTTCCCCTTATCCTCTCCAAGTGCACGCTTAACACCTCTCACAAATACCTCTGCATCTCCGCTCTCAAGCGCCCTCCTATACCTTGCCCTTTTTAAAACATTCTCAAAAACCGAGACCTTCTCCCGCATTTCCTTGAGCTTCTCCTCATTAATGGCATAAACTGCGGTCTCCTCCTCCTCAACTTCAAGCTCAGCTTCCTCAACAAAAAACTTGAATGGCTCTTCAACCCTTCTTTTCTCCACAATCCTTTCCACGGCCTCCTCCCATGCCTCCCTCCACGGAGCGTCGGTGGTAACCTCCTTGGTAAAGTAGCTTGTTCTGGTGACCTTTATCAGGTCGTAGGGGCAGGCATTTTCGCACGCACCGCAGTAAATGCAGAACTTTTCGTTGAAGTGCACCCTCCCCTTATCCTTTGAAACATACCAAACTCTGTTGTGCTTGCAGATTATTATGCAAGCTGCACATCCAACAGGGTCGCAGCGAGCCATTCTGGCTTCAAAAAGCTCAAGTTTCCCTTCCATGGGTTTTATGGTTTTCGCAGCTTCGTACGGGCATACTTCCTCGCAGTAGGAGCAGTGGGAGCAGAGCTCCTGATCAATCGTTATCTTGGCAATTTTTTCGGGAAGCTGGAAGGGTATTCTCTTTCCCTCAACCTTTATCGCCTCCTCAGGACAGATTTCTTCGCAGAGCTTGCAGTAATCGCAGGCAGTTTCGTCAATCAGAATGTCGGAGTAGGGCATTATATCCTCTGGATGCGGCTCCTTCTCCACCATCTTGAAAACTTCGCAGAATTCAGCACATATGCCGCACAAATTACACTTCTCCCTGTCAATCTCAACCTTACCCTCAATACCCTCGTTCTTCTCCTCAATCTGCTGACGGGTAATCTTCACATCCCTTTTTATGGCATTGGTGGGGCAGACCTTGTAGCAGAGCGTGCACTCCCTGCAGGTTTCGTACTTGTAAGTGTACATCACTGGAGAGAGAGTTAGAGAGGATTTATCCACCCTCTCACCGTTTATGTAAAAATCAAAAGCATTGAAGGGGCAGAAGGAGTAGCAGATTCCGCAGTAAGCGCATTTAAGGTGGTCAATAATGACAGGGGGCATGTCGAGGCCTATTGCGATATCATGCACCGGCCCCAGCTCAATTGCGTTTACAGGGCAGGCGTAAACACAAATTCCACATCCGTTACACCATTTATAATCATAATAGAGTTCTCTAAGCTCGCCCTCAGTTTTTTGAAAGTATCTGAACTTCCCATCTTCCAGCATTTCGAGGTCTCTTTCAACCTCCATTGCCTCACCTTTACTTTCAGCACTTTTAACTCTTGCTCCTAAATTACCCTCTCGAATCCTTCCTTATCCAGGGGCTTTGTAGCATCGATACCCCACTTGGAGGTTGTATTATCGGCTGATGGGTCAAGGCTGCTCCCTCTTGCACCTTTCACGACCACAAGGTCTTTTTCGGGCTGAAATCTCGTTGCTATGGCAAATTCCACATCCTCATAGCTGAGAATATCGATATCGTCGTCAACCACCACCACTCCCTTCATACTTGGATTTGCAGCAAGAGCAGCCATTATTGCGTTCTTGGCATCTCCTTCAGACTTCTTTTCGATCTGGACCACGCAGTGGAAGTAGTGGCAGCTTCCCGGGGTCATAACCACGTTCTTAACCTTGCAAACGTTTGAGACGAATTTGTAGATTACGGGTTCGTATGGGACGCCCATTAGCATCTGATGCTCCTTTCCCGCAGGTGTGATGGAGTAGTAGAGAAAATCATCCTTTACGTACATCTCGTCAAACTCGATAACGGGCTCGTATCTAACAATGTCGTATGTGCCTGTGATGTCAACAAAGGGTCCCTCTTGTGCAGTTTCGGCTGTTATTCTACCAAATAAAATGATTTCTGCGTCTGGAACAAGCATCCCACCTTTTCTGTAGAGAGTAAGCCCTCCCATTAGCTTGGCGGCATAATTAAACTCCTGACCAACAGCAACCCTTGTGGCGGAGGCAAAGAGAAAGAGGGGGTGGGTGCCTATAACAACTGCCACCTCAAGCTCCTCCCCCTGCTCAACAGCCTCCCTCCACATCAGGTAGGTGTGCCTTGGGGGAACAAGGCGGGCGGCAACCCTTTTTTTGTCAAGAATGAGCATGCGGTGAATGCTGGCATTGAAAACATCATCCCGCCTTGCAATTACGATTCCGGCTGTTATATACCTTCCAGCATCCTTGGGGTAGTACTTCAGAACCGGGAGCTCTTTGAGGTCCACATCAACCTTTTTGAGGTTAAGAGACGAGAATGGCTGCTCAACTATCTCTGCCCCCCTCTCCTCTATTCTGGCGAGCTCTTTGGCAATGCTGTAAGCATCAACTCCGAGAAGCTTTCCCAGAACTTCCCTTGAGGCAACGAGGTTTTTAACCACTCTTTTACCTTCCACATTGAGAATTACAGGAGTATCGAGGAGATTTTTTGATTTGAGGTAATTTACGACCTCATCGTGCATCAATTCTTCATCAAGCTGAACTGGATTGACAACGGAGATTGCATCACGGAGGTTCATGTTTTGATGTGAATTTCAAACAAATAAAGTTTAGGGTGGGTCGGCTCAGTGGGTTTTCCACATCACTCATTGGCCAGCGTCACTCATTGACCTAATACCACTGCTCCAACTCTGCTTTACAACCACCTCAACAAAAACTCCCTCTCCTTCTCAACACAGAACTCGAAAAGGCTGAGGTAAACGTCGAAGTGGTCGCCATTTACTCTCACCACCTCTGACTTTTCGGTCATCTCCGCTGCCTTCAGTGCAGCTTTTGCCGGAGTAATCCCGTCTCTCTCCGCAACAACATACAGAACGGGACATCTAATC
>DAINRD010000045.1:0-2647 GCA_036742095.1 Archaeoglobus sp.
GATTTCACCACTCTCGAAAGTCACGCTTCGGTTTTATCAAAAATCCTCGGTAGAAGGGTTGAGTACATCGATGAAATCTTCAGCAACAGGGTTCTGAAGAGAATCAAGGAAATGGAGAAAGGCGAAATACTTCTGCTGGAAAACGTGAGGTTCTACTCTGAAGAGCAGCTCGACAGAAGTGCTGAGGAGCATGCGGAGTGTCACATGGTCAGAAAGCTGAAAACTGCCTTTGATGCTTTTGTCAACGACGCTTTTTCAGCTTCTCACAGAAGCCACGCTTCTCTGGTTGGTTTTGTGCCAGTGTTACCTTCAGTGGTCGGGAGGCTTGTTGAGAAAGAAGTAAGGGCTTTGAGCAAACCTCTCAAAGGAGAAGGGAGAAAACTCTTTGTTCTGGGTGGAGCTAAGATTAAAGACTCCGTTAAGGTTTTGAAGAATGTTTTAAAAAACAACATCGCTGAGAAGGTGGTACTGACAGGCGTTGTGGCAAACTACTTCCTCATGTTGAAAGGCTACGACATTGGCGAGATTAACAGAAATGTTGTCGAGGACAACAAGGAAAATGTAAAAGATGAAGAAATGAAAGCCATTCTCGAAAAATACGGGGACAGGATTGTTCTGCCAGTCGATTTCGGTGTGGAGAAAGACGGTGTGAGGGCTGACATCACGCTGGAGAAGTTCGATGGAAAGTACAGAATAATGGATGTTGGCCTCGAAACCGTGAATCAGCTTTCCGGGATGATTCCCGAGTTCGACTATGTTGTGTTGAATGGGCCTGCTGGGGTTTTTGAGGACGAACGCTACTCCCTCGGAACGTACGAGATTTTAAAGGCTGCCACAAAGGCCAAGTATTCCGTGGTTGGAGGTGGGCACATTGCCTCAGCAGCCCGACTTTTTGGCCTTTCCGAAAAATTCAGCCACGTTTCGATTGCTGGGGGAGCTTGTATAAGGTTCCTCAGTGGAGAGAAGCTCGTCGCTCTTGAGGTTATCAGGGAATACTGGGAGAAGAAGTGGGCCAAATCTTAATTTTTTAAAATTGCTGTAAGATAAAATTTATAAACTTGCCATTTTCCTGAAAAATTAATTCATGCTTTTTTAATTCAGAAAAAGTTAAATATTCGCCATAATTTTCAAATGAAGAGGTGTGACAAAATGAATTACAGAGAAGAATATGATAGAAAGCTTATCAGTCCTGAAGAGGCTGCAGGGCTCGTTAAGAGTGGGATGCACGTTGAACTTGGAGGTGCAGCGAACACTGCCTTAATTATCGACAAATACCTCGCAAAGAGAAAGGACGAACTTGAGAGGGTCAAGGTTGGAACCTTTATCGACCTTGCCCACTACGAGTTTCTCAAATCAGACCCAAACGGAGAGGTTTTTGAGTGGTCGAGCGGTTTCCTTTACCGACCTGTCAGGCAGAGGAGCAAGGAACTTGGTCCATGCGTCTTCAGGCCAAATCTCTACCACGACGTGCCAAGAATTGCAAGGGAGTTTGTGAGGGATTATGACCCCATCGACATTGTTTATCTGGTAACAACACCAATGGACAGACACGGCTACTTCAACTTCGGACTGACATGTTCCCACATGAAAGCACTGGCAGAGGTTGCGGAGAAGGTAGTTGTGGTGGTTAAGGAGAACATGCCGTGGGTTAATGGCGGTTACGATGAGTGCATTCACATCTCCGAGGTTGACTACATCGTTGAGGACAACGAGATGCCCGTGCCATTCATTCCCTTCAGCATGCCTCCAACAAAGGAGGACGAGATGATTGCTGAAAACATACTCAACGCTGAAACTAAGGATGGCAGAAAGCTGATTCAGGATGGCTCAACCATTCAGGTTGGCATTGGTGGTTTGCCGGACACTGTCGTTAAAATGCTAAAGGAAGGTGGCTACAAAAACTTGGGCGTGCACACCGAAATGATGGGGGATGGCACTCTTGAGCTCATCGAGGAGGGAGTAGTTACCAATGACCAGAAGGTTCTTGACAGAGGAAAGAGCGTTTTCACCTTCGCTCTCGGCTCCTTGAAGCTCTACGAATACCTTGACAGGAATCCGGAGGTGGCCACTTATCCAGTAAATTACACCAACGACCCCTTCAACATAGCCCAGCAGCCGAAGATGTTCTCCCTCAATCAGGCTGCAGAGGCCGATCTGATGGGCCAGATAAACTCAGAGCAGATGGGGCTTATTTCGCCAACAGGCAAGCTCTATCAGGTAAGCGGCACAGGAGGGCAGCTTGACTTTGTTATGGGCTGTCTGTTCAGCCGAGACAGGCAGGGATTCAGCGTGCTGGCAATGTACTCGACACACAACGGCACGTCGAGGATAAAGCCAATTCTCCCGCCCGGCGCGGCTGTAACTGTGCCGAGAAGCATGGTGCAGGTTGTTGCAACCGAGTGGGGAGTTGCTTATCTCAGGGGTTTAACAGTGAAGGAGAGGGCTATCGCAATGATACATCTTGCACACCCAGACCACAGAGACTGGCTGGAAAAGGAGGCTGAGAAGCTCGGAATCTTTCCTCCGAACTATACAATACCTGCAGGAAAGCCGGATTACGTGCTATATAAGAGAGATTGACTTTGCTTTTGATAAAAACTGTAGGATGCGAAAGAGGATGACTATTTTAATTTTTATTTTATAAAAT
>DAINRD010000045.1:2657-9525 GCA_036742095.1 Archaeoglobus sp.
AACTAAATAGGGACAAATATTAAAAATTTAAATATTCGAAGTTGTAGGATGCCTGTGGATTACATCATTCAGCTCTTAAGAAGTAGACCTGACACCCTAGAAATCCTCGGGAGACTCTGGGAGATCTTATACATTGAGGGAAGTACTCCAGACATAGGCAAAAGAAGAGAACACATTATTCGAATGTTATTGGAAACCGAATTCGGGATAAAGATTACCCCTGCTCCTCCTATGGAGAGGGACTGGGACTTTCAAATAATAGTTAATGAAAACAAAAGACTATTCTACAGTTTAAAGACGTCAGAAACTATAACGACACTAAAAGTTGCATGGAATGGTTTTCCCTCGCTCGAACGTGCAAGAAGGTTCGAATTTAAGTACCCTATTTTATACATTACAGCAAACAGGAAAGAGAAAGAAACATCTGTTTATGTATTTGAGGTAGAGGATTTGGAATCTCTCAAAATGGAAATTGGAGATGATATATGGTGGATACCGAGAAGCGGAACTAATCCGAGGGGATTTGGTATAAACACAAAGTCCGTGAGACGATTGATAGAAATTGCCGAAGCAAAAGGCAACGCTATACATAAGAAGTACACTCCTGTTGATATCGAAAGCTTAGAGAAAGAATACTGGAAAAAATGGTATAATTTACTGAAAGAAAAGATTTGGCTCTAAATTACGTCGTAGATTCTTGAGTGAATTCCAGTAAAGTCCTAGTACTCATGAAGTTTCTTATCCTCTCTTCCGCTATTTTGACGTATTTTTCTTCGACATCTATGCCTATATAATGTCGTCCTGTTTTTAAGGCAGCAATGCATGTTGTGCCACTGCCAACAAAAGGGTCTAAGACTACATCCCCTTCAAAAGTGTATAGTTGGATACACCTATATGGCAACTCTTCAGGAAATGGTGCTGGGTGTCCTACTTTTTTAGCTGATTCAGGAGGGAATCTCCATACACTCTTAGTAAATTCGAGAAATTCTTCCCTGTTTATAGTGTTTCTCTTGTTGCCTTTATTCCTTTTAAAGTCACCCTTTGACAAGACTATAATATATTCATGCTGGTCTCTAAGCGTTGGGTTTGTTGCTGACATCCAAGACCCCCAAGCTGTAGACGAGCCTACTGCAGCATCTCCCTTGTCCCAAATTATCTCTCCTCTGAAAAGAAAACCGATCTCCTCGAATCTTTGAATTAAGTAACCATGAAGTGGTATATAGGGTTTTCTTCCTAAATTTGCCACATTAAAGCAAACTCTTCCACCCCATACAAGAACCCTATACACTTCACGCATTACCTCTTCGATAAAATCGAGGTATTCCCCAAGCGTTAAGTCTTCATCATATTCTTTCCCAACATTGTAGGGAGGAGATGTCACCATCAAATGCACACAATTGTCAGGCAATTCTTTAAGTATTTCTACCGCATCTCCTTGAATTATTTTGTCCAAGAATTTCGAAGGAACTGGATTTTCCATCAAATCACTTGAACTTGGCTTTGGAAGAGTATTGTTCTCATAAAGCTTTCGAGCATAAAACATGGATGAGTCGTGACTCACCCTTCCAGCAACTCCAAATTCCCAAGTTCGAGTCTTCTTTCTTTTTCTATTCTTTTTTTGTTCTTTCATCATCTCTCCCTTTATTATGCTTGGTTTTTGCTTTTAAAAATTAACTGGTTTTCTGGTTTTAAGTTTTGGTGTAATCTCTTCCCCGATAAAAACTTTTACACCCCATTTTATACCTCTCTTTAATTTCACCTGAAACTTCTAACACTTTATTTTAACTAGCTAAGTTGAAACAAAATTTTTAAATTTTTTTCGCAAAATGCATACTCATGAAACTTAAAAAAGCCGCCTTACTCGCCTCAGGCGTTGCTTCCTTTCTAACTCCCTTTATGGGCTCATCGACAAACGTCGCTTTACCTGCCATTGGCAAAGAGTTTCAGATCGACGCCATAATGCTTGGGTGGATTGCAACCTCGTATCTTCTCGCTGCAGGCATGTTTTCGGTGCCTTTTGGGAGGGTTGCAGACATTGGGGGGAGGAGAAAGGTATTCGTCAATGGTCTCATTATCTTCGGAGTCGGTTCCGTGCTATCTGCCCTGTCACCAAATGCCGAAATCCTCATAGCTTTCAGAGTTCTTCAGGGAATCGGCGGGGCTATGATTTTCGCCACTGCCGTGGCAATTCTAACTTCAGTCTTCCCGCCTCAGGAGAGAGGAAAAGCCATTGGAATTAACACCGGAGCAGTTTATACAGGCCTCAGCTTGGGCCCAATTGGCGGAGGTTTTCTGACACACAATCTGGGATGGCGAAGCCTGTTTCTGGTCAATGGATTTCTCGGATTCTTTGCTCTCATTGTCGCATTAATTTACCTCAAAGGAGAGTGGGCTGATGCAAGGGGAGAAAAATTTGACTTCAAAGGTTCAGTAGTTTATGCAGCAATGCTTTTCTTCCTGATTTACGGCTTTTCCGAGTTTTCCATACCATTCTTGCTACTCGGAACAGCTCTTTTAGCATTTTTCATTGTAATGGAGAGCAGAATCGAGTATCCAGTCTTTGCTGTCAGACTGCTTTTGAGTAACCTGACTTTCTCCCTGTCAAGCCTCGCAGCCCTCCTCAACTATGCCGCAACCTTTGCTGTTGGCTTCCTGATGAGTCTCTACCTTCAGTACATCAAGGGCTTTGACGCTCAGGTAGCTGGCTTCATTCTCGTCTCGCAGCCGGTGGTAATGGCCCTCTTCGCTCCCATTGCAGGCTGGATTTCGGACAGAATAGAGCCGAGAGTCGTTGCTTCAGCTGGAATGGCAGTCACAACTGTCTCTCTACTCCTCTTCTCCACAATCAACGCGGAAACTGCTCTGACGAGCATAATCGCCTACCTCATGCTTCTTGGATTTGGAATCGCTTTGTTCAGCTCACCAAACACCAACGCCATTATGAGCTCTGTCGAGAAAAGATTTCTGGGCATAGCCTCAGCCACCGTTGCAACCATGCGTCTCGTTGGGCAGACGCTGAGCATGGCATTAGTTATGCTCGTCTTCTCCATGGTCATAGGCAGGGTGGAAATTTCTCCAGAATACTACGGCAGGTTTGTAGACAGTGCTAAAATTGCCTTTACGATTTTTGCTGGGCTTTGCTTCGCTGGAATATTCGCCTCTCTTGGTAGAGGAAGGGTGAAAAGAGAGCAGGCTAAATTTCCGTGACCTTCTGCGGGAGAGATACTTTCCTCTCAATTTTTGTAAAGCTCACGTCGATAAAGATGGCTATAAGGATTGCAGGCAGCGCTCCGGCAATAACCTTCTCGGTGTTGAAGCTCGCCAGACCCTCAAATACCAGCCTTCCGAGCCCGCCACTACCAATGATGGCTGTGAGAATGGCGATGCTGTTCGCAAGAATCCCTGCAAACTTTATCCCTGCAAACATCGGGGCGTAAGCATTGGGAAGGCGGATGTAGCGGATGATCTGGAAGTCAGTCAGGCCTATTCCCCTCGCAGCGTCAATGGTGGCCTCATCAACATTCATCATTCCGATGTAGGTGTTTCTGATTATCGGCAGAAGAGTCCTCAGAAGGATGGCGAAAATGGCTGGAATGAAGCCTATTCCGAGGAGAGGGACAACGAGGGCAACAACGGCAAAGCTCGGAACGGCCTGAACGACGTTGGCAAAGGTCATAATTATTGAAGCGAGCTTCCTGCTGTAAACCGAGGCAATGGCAAGGGGGATTGCAAGGGCTATGCTTAACGCCAATGCCCCGTAGGTGAGGAGGAGGTGCTCGTAGGTGGCATCGAGAACCTTCAGCAACTCAATCATACCTCTCCCCTGAATTTTCTTCTCAAGAGTTTCTCAACAGCTCCAGTAAGGGCGTCGAGCAATACAGCAAGAATTCCCACCCATAAACCCGCAACGAGTATGAGGGGCTTGTCGTAGAGATGAATTCCCGTCTGCAGTGGTGCTCCCAGCCCGCCTGCTGCAATCAATCCCCCGAGAGTAACGACCCCCATCGTGAAGACCACGGCAATCCTTATCCCTCCCATGATCAGGGGAAGGGCTAATGGGAACCTCACCTTCAGCAGCACTTCCCTCTCCGACATTCCCATTGCCTTCGCAATCTCAATGTACTCCTCGCTGACGGTAACAAGGCCCGTGTAGGTGTTTCTCGCTATTGGCAGAATGGAATAAAGAATGCAGGCAGCGACTGTCGGAGCCATTCCCAGGCCCAAAAGAGGAAGGAGAAGGACCAGCAGAGCGAGAGTTGGGATCGTTTCAATGACGTTCAGAATGTTGAAGGTAAGACTCTCAATTTTGCGGTGTCTGTAAATCAAAACGCCAAGAAGTACTCCTGCAATAATTGAAACTGCGAGAGAGAGGGAAAACACGTAAAGGTGTTCGAGCGTTCTCTCTGTAAGCCTGTGGAGCTCCCAGATTTCAGTTAGAGTGGTTAAAAGGTTCCCGTCGGTCATATTAACCTCATAAGAATCTCGTTTGAGAGCAGAACTCCAGCCACCTCTCCTTTCTCCTCAACCACACCCACGAACTCACCGCTCTCCCTGAGCTCGAGCAACGCTGAAACTAAGGAGTCAGAGGGGTTGAAGACCTTAACCTCCCTTGCGTATTCCGAAACTCTTCCCTCTCTGCCTGCAATGTCTTTTAAGAAAACCGCTTTCCCTGAATCGAGGAATCCCACCTCCACTCCCCTTTTCCTGAACTCCTCCAGAGCCTCAGCAACCTCCATGTCCTGAATAAGATACTTTTCGGCGGAAATCATGAAATCTCTAACCTTCAGAGTGTCAAGGTGCCTGAACTTCCTTCTCGCTCCTGTTATATCCTCCACAAATTCATTCGCAGGATTGATGATGAGCTCTTCAGGCTCTCCGACCTGTACGAGCCTTCCCTCGTTCATTATCGCTATTCTGTCCCCAAGTCTGAACGCCTCCTCAATATCGTGAGTGACAAAAACGATGGTTCTCCCAAGCTCCTCCTTTATCCTCGCAAACTCCTCCTGAAGCTGCTTCCTCAAGATTGGGTCGAGAGCACCAAAAGGCTCATCCATAAGCAGCAGAGGCGGGTTGAGGGCGAGGGCCCTTGCCAGACCGACCCTCTGCTGCTGCCCCCCGCTCAGCTGCCATGGATAACGCTCAGGAAATTCCGTGGGCAAATCAACGAGTTTTAGGAGTTCTTCAACTCTCTGCCTGATTTTCCCCTCTTCCCAGCCCTCAAGCTTCGGAATTAAGCCGATGTTCTCCCACACCTTCATGTGAGGGAAAAGGCCAATCTGCTGAATCACATAGCCTATGTTTCTCCTAAGCCTCACAGCATCGAGCTTGCTGATATCCTGCCCGTTTATCAGCACTCTACCCTCATCGGGCTCAACAAGTCTGTTTATCATCCTCAGCGTTGTTGTCTTCCCAGAACCGCTGGGGCCTATGAGGGCGAGAAGCTCTCCACCTTCAACTGTGAGGGTCAGTTCCTTTACTGCAAAGTAATTTCCGTATCTCTTGCTCACCTTTTCCAGCACAATGTCCTCGATTCTGGTGAAAATCATTTTACAAGTCCCTGCTCCTTCAGAAAGTTCATCGCAATCTCTCTCGCGTCCCTCTTTTCCACATCGTACTGATAGTTGAGGGCTCTCATCGTGTCCGTGTCAATTCTGTCCTCCAGAAGCTTCAGCATTGAAATCAACTTCTCATCCTCTGCAGTTTTGCCGTTGACGATTATTATCGCATCGTAAGGCGGGAGGGCTCCTTTATCATCCTCCAGAATCTTCAGATTGAAGAGGTCAACTCTCGAATCAGTTGTGTATGCGGGTATTACGTCAACCTGCCCGTTCTTTATTGCCTCGTACATTAGCGTGGGCTCCATCTGCTTTACCTCTTTGAACTCGAAGCCGTATACCTTCTTTATCTGGGGCAATCCGTCGGGTCTGCTGGCAAATTCAGGGTCGCTGCCAAAAACGAGCATATCCGCAAAATCAGCGAGGTCTGAAATCTTCTCCACTCCATTCTCCTCGGCCCAGTCCGCCCTAACGGCGAGAGCGTAGTCATCCCTGAAGCCGAGCTTGGCAACAACAACCACCCCATCAGCTTCAAGAAGCCCCTTCTTCACCTCATCAAAAATGTACTGCTGGTCCCAAACCTCAGGAGGCTGCTTTCTCAGGATTACGTTGTAGGCGGTGCCGGTGTACTCCACATAAAGCTGAATGTCGTTTCTCTTGAGAGCCTCGTAGTTGACCAAGGTACCTCCGAGTCCCTCCTTCACCTCTGCCCTGTATCCATTCTCTTCGAGCAGAATTGCAATCATGTTTGCAAGAATGTACTGCTCGTTAAAGGGCTTTGAACCTATAACCACCACTTTCTCAGATGGTTGAGAACACGCAGCGAGCAACAAAGCTGCCAGAAGGGCGAAAAGCAATTTCCATTTCACCTTACCACCCCTTTCAATTTAAATGATAAATCCCTTATAAAAGCTTTTTGAGAGATTCAGGACGATCAAATCTAAAAAAAGAGATGACTTCAGGAATACTTCTCAATTATGTCCTTCAGGTAAATCTTGTGCTGCCCAAGCTTTCCTTCGTAGTTGCCTGCCGAAATTCTCACCACACCGTCAATTCTGCTGACAACATCCATCGCAACGAACATTGCCTTCTCCACCGCTTCTCTGGTAATGCCGTTGATTACTATTTCGGGAATTGACTTCACACCATCGGGTACCTTTGAGTCGGGGATTTTGCCCTTCAGCGTGGGACAGAAGTAGTGGTTCGTTGTGGGGCCAATTTCAGGATACTTCGTTTCCGGCTTGCTTCCTGCAGAACAGATGTCGAAGGAGGTTATTACTCCATCAACCTCTTTGAGAGCCTCAATCGCAGCC
>DAINRD010000046.1:0-9460 GCA_036742095.1 Archaeoglobus sp.
CGTTCAAGGTTGCGGCTATACTTGAGCAGCAGGGGATGGGGGGAGGAATCAACCCGGACATGGCCGTTTTCATCTCAATGGAGGATTTTGATAGGCTCTACGACCAGGAGGGCTACACCTCGGTCATAGTGGAGGCTGAGAGTCTGGAATACATTGAAGCGATCGAGGAGGAAATTGACAGCACGCTGAACAAAAAAGATGAGAAGGTGGACATAAGGGATTTTGAATCGCTGATAGAGAGGGTTGAAGAGAGCCTTAACTCGATGACACAGTTCCTGATGGCAATAGCCGCAGTATCTCTTCTCGTTGCTGGAGTGAGCATCCTGAACATCATGCTGATGTCAACGATTGAGAGGACGAAGGAGATTGGTGTTATGAGAGCCATAGGAGCGTTCAGAGAAAACATTATGATGATATTTCTGCTTGAAGCGCTGATTCTCGGATTGACGGGCAGCATTGTTGGGGCTGTTATGAGCGTTGCAGGCGGTTACGCCATAATCTCGTTGATGGGTTTCTCCACTGCCTACGTCCTCCATCCATCCTCGGCACTCTACATTGCTGAGGGCTTCGCGGTGGGGGTTCTTACAGCAGTTGCGAGCGGTCTTTACCCGGCGTGGAAGGCGAGCAAGCTTGAGCCGATTGAGGCGCTGAGGTACGAATGACCTTTGCAGGTTTTTACTTTAAGGAGAGAGGAACTAATAAAAGCAAGGGGGTTGAAGACTACGGAATGAAGAACGTGGAGGTTCTTACAGGAGACCCGAAAAAGGCCATTCTGAAGCTTTCGGCACCGATGGTAATCAGCAACTTGATTTTCACTCTTTACAACCTCGTGGACGGTATATGGGTGGCAGGTCTCGGCCCGGATGCGCTTTCAGCTGTGGGCCTGTTCTTCCCCATTTTCTTCGTCTTCAACGCAATATCGTTCGGTCTGGGAGTTGGGGCAAATTCTGCGGTATCGAGGAGAATCGGCGCGAAGAAATACGATGCTGCATGCGTTGCCGCCACTCTCGCAGTGGCAATGGGGCTCCTCGTATCGATTCCCATGACTCTCTCGGTAGCGTTCCTCGATGGTGTGATGGTATTCCTCGGTGCGGGTGGGGACATTTTGAGGCTGGCCGTCGATTACGGGAGTATCATGCTTCTCGGAAGCGTTTTTCTGGTTTTCAGCAACGTTTCGGCAGGGATTCTCAACGGAGAGGGGAATGCGAGAATGGCCATGTATGCCAACGCTGCCGGAAGCCTTCTGAACATGGTTCTCGACCCCATTTTCATCTACCTGCTCGGCTACGGTATTGCGGGTGCGGCGATTGCAAGCGTAATTTCCATGGCCCTCTCCTCAATCGTATTCGCCTTCTGGTTTTTGAGCGGGAGAAGCTACGTGAGGTTCAGGGTTGAGGGATGGAACTTGCCGACAGTGTTCGACCTTCTGAGGGTCGGCATGCCCGCTTCTCTCTCGATGCTGACGATGTCCGTAGCCTTCATGCTGATAAACCGCGTCGTCATCGAAACGGGAGGAAGTGAGGGGCTGGCAGCATACACGAGTGCGTGGAGGCTGATTCAGTTCGGCTTTGTCCCACTTTTTGGGGTTAGTGCTGCTTTAACGGCAGTTTCAGGCGCAGCTTACGGGGCGAGAAATCCGAGGAAGATTGGCGAGTCCCTGAATTACACCGTGAAGCTTCTGCTGGCAGTTGATGCAGCGATACTCGCCTTAATGGTAGCTTTCGCCCCTCAGATAGCTCTGATTTTCACATACACCGAAGCTTCAGCCGCAATGTATTACGAGATAGTCCGAACAATCAGGATTGCGGCGTTCGTTCTGCTTTTCGCTCCGCTCGGAGTCTCCTCATCTGCCGTTTTTCAGGGGATGGGGAAGGGGGAGAGGAGCTTTGCAATAACCGTTTTGAGGGCGATTGTTTTTCAGGTCTCGCTTTGCTACGTTCTCGCCGTGCCATTTGGATTCGACGGAGTTCTGCTTGGCTTCGTTCTGGGGGAGGCCCTTGGATGCTTTACAGGTTTCAGCTGGGTAAGATTTACCTTAAAAAGACTCGAAAAAAGTAAAATCTTCTCCAGTTCACTGAGCGCGTAGTATATGTTTTGAGAGATAGAGATACAGCGCAAAGGAGCTTTGGATAAATGACAGGCCAAAACTTAAAATAATAGCGGCGGTCTTTGCCTCCCTGATTTCAAGGAGTAAGCACAAAAACGTCAGAAAAGATTAATCTTCCTTCAGAGTAAACCTCAACCTTTATTTTTGAGCATTTAATGGTGATGTCCACAATGCTGCCTTCTACGCTTATTTCCTCACCGCAACCCGAAATTTTTACAATTGGATTATCATAACCAGAGATTACGAGCTTTTTTCCTTCCAGACGAACTGATTGGTACTCTGGAGAGTGGTAGTTCATTACGAATGTGTAGGATGCCAATCCGATCAGTGCGATGATTAACACTGCTATAACTGTACGCATAGTGATGTTATGAAACAGACAAGAAAAATTTTACTTTCAATTTCTCAATTACCGTGTAGTTTATAAAACGTAAATTATGACGTCGTGTCATGAAAGTCTTGGCTATAAAAAATCATCCTGCTGAAGGTCTTGGGTACATTGAAGAAGTTTTTGAACGTGAAGGGGTTAAATTTGAATACATCGAAGCTTACAAAACCCAAAAAACTGAGAACTTTGATGCCCTTGTAATTCTCGGAGGTCCCATGGGTGTTTATGAGGCGGAAAAGTATCCGTTCCTGAAGTGGGAGATGGAGCTGATAAGAAAGAACTATTCAGAAAAGCCAATTCTCGGAATCTGCCTGGGAGCGCAATTAATTGCCGCAGCTCTTGGTGAAAAGGTCTATCCATACATCAAGGAAATAGGGTGGAGAAAAGTTAAGAGGGTGGCCGATGTTCCTTTGCCGGCTGAAATAGAGGTTTTCCAGTGGCATGGAGACACCTTCGACCTGCCAAATAACGCTGAGCTAATTTACGAGGGTGAGGAGGTAAAAAATCAGTGCTTTATCGCAGAGAAGGCGTTAGCACTGCAGTTCCACGTCGAGATGACGCTTGAACTCATTGAGAAGTGGGTTTCGAGCGAGAAAACGCTGAGTGAAGAGGAGAAAAGGAGAATAGTTGAGGAAAGCAGAGAGAAAATAAAGGAACATCAGAAACTCTGTGAGACTTTTGTTGACTTCTTCCTTGGTCTTTAACCCTCCCTTCCTTCAAGCTGCTTTATTTTTTCATAAAGGAGAGGCAGGAAAAGTCCCACGTCTGTAACAACCCCGATGGCCTGATGGGTTCCCCTGTCCATGAGCTTTGTCACTGTTGCTGGGTTCATGTCAACGCAGATGGTTTTGACGTTGGATGGTAAAAGGTTGCCGACGGCAATGCTGTGGAGCATCGTTGCGAGCATTATTACCATGTGAATCCCCCTCAATGCCTCCTTCATCTTTTTCTTCGCCACCATGACGTCTGTGATTACCTCAGGCAGCGGTCCATCGTCTCTGATTGAGCCTGCAAGGATGAAGGGAACATTGTTTTTAACGCACTCGTACATTATTCCATCTTTGATTATCCCCTTCTCAACGGCTTTCTTTATACCACCAGCCGCAATCACCTTGCTAATTGTGTAGAGGTGGTGTCTGTTCCCTCCTGCTACAGGCCTGCCCTTACACACGTCCATTCCCAGAGAGGTGCCGAAGATGGAGATTTCAATGTCGTGCACGGCTAAGGCATTACCCGACAGCAGCAAATCAACATAACCGTCCCTGATTAGCGCTGCCAGAGCGTCTCTGGCAGAGGTGTGGTCAACTGCAGGCCCTGCAACAACAGCGATTCTCCCACCTCTGAGCTTAAGCTCAAAGATTTCCTGCGCAATCTGTTCAATCATTCTCTCCGTTGGCCTCTCAGAAGAAACTCTGCCCCCCATGAACTCGAAAATGGTCGACTTCCTCGGCCTTTCTGGAGGTATTACTCTAACACCCTTCTCCCCAACAACGATTTTGTCACCCTCTACCACCTCGTCTATGGCAACACAGTACGCTTTGCCGTCTCTGATGGCGATAACCCTGTCCATGCTGATGTCCTTAACCTCCAGCCACTCCCCCCTGTATCTGACGAAGGTAGGATGGTTAGTGGTGACGTAGAAACCATCGGGCAGAACTTTGTCTGCAGGTGCTTCTGCAAGTTCCACCTCTTCTACTTCCGGCACCTTCGCACCTATTTTGTGCAATTCCTTCAGAATCTGGTCAAGATGGGCATCATCCCTGCCAAAAACTATCATTCTTGCGTAGCTCGGGTCATGCTTCTTCTTTCCCACGTTGACTTCCAGAATCTCAAACTCTCCATCGAGGTCGAGAATCGTGTCGAGAGCCTGAGTGAGAATCATCGAATCAATGAGGTGTCCCTCAAACTCCACTTCCTTAGCCTTCATATCACCACCCTCATTATGTAATCCCTACTTTCAATTATTGACTTCTCCTCTCTTGTCTCAATGGTTAAAAAACCTGTGTATCGGTTCAGGTTGAACTTTCTCAAATCAACATTTCCCCTGCCAAGGGCAAGATGCTGGTCTGCCGTGCCATCGTTGTCGTGCAGGTGTATGTTAACAACTCTGTCGAAGTTCTTGAGGAAAAAAGGGTTCTCTCTAACATTGTAGTGGCCGACATCTATCGTGAGAGCGAGATCGGAGTTATTCATTATCTCTTTTAAAGCCCTTTCAAGACCATCTTCAATCATAATTGTGTTTTCGAGGGCAAGTTGAACGGAGAGGCTTTTAACGAAGGGTTGAAACTCTTCCAGCAATACCTTCTCGTTATGCTCGTCGAAGAGTTTTTTGTTGAAATAGAACTTGCCGTTGTTGATAAACCCGGGATTCCAGCCTATGTGGAAGGTAACAACTTCTGCACCACATTTCTCAGCGAAGTAACAGACCTTCCTCATTTCCTCGTAGCTCGCCTTCCTCATGTCCTCGCTGATTGAAATAAAATTTATGCTCGTTGCAGGGGCGTGAATAAGCAGGTCGAGGTCGTAACTCCACTTCAGCTCAATTACCTCGCCATAGCTTAAACTTGAAAGGGAGTAGAGGGGGTGGTCCATTAGGATTTCAATGTGGGTGAACCCGTTGTTTGCAGCAAACTCGAAAGCATCTTTTGGAGTGTGCCTAACATCTGGCTGCATCCCCAGCCGTGCTGATATCACGGTTCCACCATCGTCCCAATCCCTTCTTTTGTGAAAAGCTCAATAAGGATGGAGTGTGGGCGGGAGCCATTGATTATGTGTGCCCTCTCAACACCGCTTTTCAATGCCTTGATTACGGCCTCGACCTTGGGAATCATTCCTCCCTTCAAGACTCCAATTCTCTTCATTTCCTCCAGTTCGGAGAGAGTTATTCTGGATATCAGTGAGGAGGGATTTTCAGGTTCCCTCAGGATTCCTGGGACGTCTGTCAGCATAATGAGTTTTTTAGCCTTCAAAGCAGCAGCTATGTCCCCAGCAACAATATCTGCGTTAAGGTTGTAGGTGTTGCCTGCTAAATCGGTAGCCACAGGCGATATGACTGGAATGAAGCCGTTGTCAAGGAGAATTCGAATGATGTCAGGGTTGACGAATTCAGTCTCTCCAACAAAACCAAGATCAACGATTATCTCCTCTTCACCCTTTCTCATCTTCATTTCTTTCTTTCTCGCAACAACAAGCAGTCCATCCTTCCCACTCAACCCAACAGCCTTCCCTCCGTTCCTGATGAAGGTTGTGACAATTTTGGAGTTGATTTTCCCATCAAGCACCATTTCAACAACTTCCATAGTTTCTCTGTCAGTCACTCGCAGTCCCTCAACGAATTTTGGTTTTAAGCCAAGCCTTTCCATTTTCTCCGAAATCTCAGGCCCTCCTCCATGAACGACGACAGGTTTTATTCCCACAAAGTAAAGGAGGAGGATATCCTTGATCGTTTCCTCCAAAACTCTATCATTCACCATTGCATGACCGCCAATCTTAATAACCATGGTTGTTGAGTGGAAATCCTTGATATATGGAAGAGCTTCTATCAGCAATTCCACGTTTCCCATGGGGTTGAATAAAGGTCGAGGTACTTAAGGGTTATTGGATTGATTGTAGAGTGACGGTGAGTTTTTGAAATTTGGTATTAAAGCGTAACAAAGGGAGGGAAGAATCGTATATGGGTAACAAAGGGAAGGGGTTAAAAGCAATTTTGAGTAAAAATGCCATGCATACTCTCAATATCGCCAAGAAGAGAAAGACTGTAAGAGTCTTTAGCCGTGATGTTCCGCCAAAAAATCTCATTTTGAAAGCCATTGAGGTGGCCAAGGAAGCTCCATCTGGTATGAACGCTCAACCCTGGCACTTTTTGGTTGTGACAAACAAAGAGATAAAAGACAGAATAAGAATGGTCTGCGAGGAGATGGAGAGGGAATTTCACGAAAAAGTCGGTGGAGAGCTTGGCAAGTGGTTGAAGGAGAAAAAATTCAGCTGGCAAAAACCATTTCTAAGCGAAGCTCCTTACCTAATACTTGTTTTCGGGGTAAAGAGGTATCCCTACTGGCTACAGTCAGTTTGGCTTGCAGTAGGTTATCTTCTGCTCGCACTGGAGGAACTGGGGCTTGGGACCGTTACCTACACTCCTCCCAATCCGAAAAGGGTTGAGGAATTAGTTGACGCTCCTGAAGATTTTAAGCTGCAAACGATAATGCCCGTAGGGTATCCTGCAGACCCGAAGCCGAAGTACGAAAGGAAAAATCTGGAGGAGATTCTGACTTTCGAGGAGTTCGATGTTTAGAAAGCATGCGGGGGGAGGGATTCGAACCCTCGAACCCCTGCGGGACTGGACCCTAAATCCAGCGCCTTTGGCCGCTCGGCAACCCCCGCTCGTAAATTTTTGAGCATTGCTGTATATGTGCTTTGTGGCTTCTGTTAGTGGCCAAATCTTATAAACCTGAATTTTCAAAAAACCCAACATGCCAGACAAAAAGTTAAGCTTACTGATACTCGCATCCTTCACAGCAATCGCCTTTATTGCCTTATATCACAATATATCACCCTATCATACACCATCAGAGCTGATTAAGCTGCCACAGGCCAAAAACATTCAGGTCGTAGGGAAAATTGCAGCCATCAATGGTAACAGCTTTCAGCTCACAGACGAGAAAAACAGCATTACTGTAATTTACAGCGGAACCGTAGATTACTACGAAGGAGACATTGTTGTGGTGGGGGACTGGGACGGAAAACTGTTCCACGCTAAAGAACTCTACCAGAAGTGCCACACTGAATACAGAGGTGGTTGATTGGAGTTCGGATATATCCTATTAATCTTAACCTTTATCTCGTCCCTGTTTGCCGGAGCTCTCTTCAACACCCGCAGAAAAGATTTTGCGGAGGTTTTGCTTTACCTTTCCACTTCACTGGGCTTTGCCACCCTTCTTTTGCTTACGGCGTATTTTGTTAAAGACGTCTTCACGATATGGTACGTTTATTCCAACTCCGACGCAAAAATGCCTTTATTATACAAAATTAGTGCGGTTTGGTCGGGGAAGGAGGGTAGCATTCTTCTCTGGGTCGTATTTAACCTAATTCTAACATCCTGGTACATAAACCTCGGAAAAAAGGATGAAAGGAAGGCAAAGGTCGCAGCAATAATGTCCATCTTCACTTCATACCTCTTACTGACCCTTTTGCTGTTTTACAACCCCTTTGAAGTTCTCCCCTACACTCCCCAAAACGGTGTGGGTCTCAACCCCCTCCTCAGAACAATTGAGATGATTCTGCACCCTCCGGTGGTTTTCCTCTCCTACGCACTCGCCTCTCTGCTCTTTGCGATATCCCTCGCCAAAGGAGATGAAGAAAAAAAGGTCGCAAGGTTTACGTGGATAGCCCTCACACTCGGGATAGTCATTGGAGGCTGGTGGGCCTACAGAACCTTGGGATGGGGTGGTTTCTGGGGCTGGGACCCAGTGGAGAATGCTTCCCTCCTCCCGTGGATTACTCTGACCCTCTACTTCCATTTAAGAGAGGGGAGGGAGTTCTTCGCCTGCCTCACCTTCACTCTCGTTATGCTTGCCACCTTCATAACCAGAAGCGGAATAATAAGCTCTGTCCACAGCTTTGGTGGTGAGATTGGCGATTACAGCTACCTTATTCCAGTTATCATCTCTCTTGTTCCCTTGGCAGTTAAGGCAAAGGAACTGAAGGTGAGTAGCTTCTGCAATCAGTATATCCCCCTAATCTTCTCATCAGCCGTCATAGTGGTTTTTCTGGGAACCATGGCAAACATAGCCCTGAACGTAGAGAGAACCTACTACCTTTTCACTTTCCTTCCGCTCTTTGCATTAATGGCAGTTATTGCCGCCACCAAGGTCAAAAAAATGGTCAAACCCGCAATGCTTCTCCACTTAGGCGTTATTCTGCTCTTTGTTGGCTCCACGGCAGTGTGGGTTTTTGAAGAGAAGAGCACAGTTTCGGTAAGCGTTGGTTCTGAGGGGGAGTTGAAGCTCAACGATTTCTGGATTGAAGAGGACAACGAAAAGTTAACCGTTTTAGCCTCAATTAAAACAGCCGAGGGAGTTGTGACACCAAAGGTTTACATCTACAAGATTGAAAGGCAGAACAGAGTTGTTTCCTCCGTAGAAATCATCCCCTCGATCTTGGCCGATGACTACTTCGCCATAAAAGACTACGACCTTAAAAGCGGAATCTTTACGGTTGAGCATTACAGAGTGCCCCTCATAAACTTTGTCTGGATTGGTGCAGGTCTGATGGTGACTGGCTCGATGCTCAGGGTCTCAGGTAAACTTTTTAAATTGGGAGGCTGATGGAGAACCATGGGTAAGACAGGCAGTGTAACCTGGGTGAAAATAAAGAAGAGGAACAGCAACGAGTACAGACTTGTCCCTACCAAGTGGCAGGACTACAAGAAGCCAAGTCCCAACCAGAAGTACACTTCAGACGGCAAAAAGAGAAGAAGAATAAAGAGATCCCCTAAGTCGATTCTTGGAATTAGGAGCTAACTTTTTTCAGAGCTACCAGATAGTGGAAAGGTAGCTCTTTTCTCTTCACTATTTCCATTCCAGAGTTTTTGACCATCTCCGATAGTTCATCCTCGCTTATTCTCTCATCAAGAGGCGGTCCAAACTCCATCTCCTCCTTTTTCCACTCAGCCACGACGACAAACTCGGCCCTTGACGCCCACATTACATACTCCTCTGGATTATCCATCTCATGGAGGACGTTTGAGAAAAGAACAAGGTCTATTTTGAAGTCTATTTCAGGTGGTGATTCTGAGACTATTATTCCAACATTCAGCAACCCCTCCTCTTCAACCCTCTTTCTGAGTTTTTCAGCCATTTCACTGCTTATCTCCACGGCATAAACTTTCTTGAAAATCCTTGCGAGGGGGACAGTCAGGTAACCCGTTCCCGCTCCGATGTCGAAGGCGACATTTTTTCTAAGACCTT
>DAINRD010000047.1:0-9420 GCA_036742095.1 Archaeoglobus sp.
TTACGTCATCCTTCAGCCGTCCAGTTTGCCTTTTTATCCTTAAAGCATCCTCTAAATTAAATTCCCCACTTATCGAGCTTTTTGAGTCTGCAATAGCCACAACCTTGAAATTTCCAATCTTCCTGGTTATTTCTTCTCTCTTTCTCTCGAGAAGTTCTGCGAAACCCTGTCCAACTGTCCCGAACCCAATAATTGCTATCCTGATCATATCAGCTCCTCGTTCACGGGTTCTATCAGGATAATGCCCTTTTCCTTGCAAATCTTTCTCAACCTTTCTATTGACTATTTGAGCTTCCTGCTTCCTGAAGCAGAAATCGTGACGATTGCTGTTGAAGGTCCTGCAATTTCGGGCATGTTCACGTGCATCTCCACGCATTCTGCCTCTCCGTCAATGTCTATGCTGCTTATTGTGTGGCTGATGTCTGTGTGTATCAGATGCCCTATTAGCAGAACGGAAGTGGTTGCAGTGAGCCTTACCTCATTAAAGCTCCTGACTATTATACCGAGTGATTTCAGCTTTGCGATGAGCTCGTCCACCTTCCTGCTATCGATGGTGAAGGATATCTCAACTGGAAGCCTGTTGAGTGGTGTTTTTCTGCCTCTCTGGTGGATAATGCCAACTATGTTTCCGTTCATCTCTGATATTGGCTGCAACACCCTCAGAAGCTGTCCCGGCCTATCTTCAAGCTCCACAATTAACGTAATCAGCACTTCATTCATATATCGGCACGCCTTCGGTTTCTGTAAGCCTGTTGAACTCTTCTATTAACCTTTTTGTTATCTTTCCTGGCCTTCCATCCCCAATATTTCTGCCGTCAATAACGACTATGGGGGCAATCTCGGCTGCCGTCCCAGTAACAAAAACTTCGTCGGCAGTGTAGAGGTCGTAAAGTCCTAAGTTTGTCTCCTTAAAGGGAATTCCGAGCTTGTTTATGATTTCTATCACAACCTCCCTCGTTATCCCCCTCAGGTTGTTTATTGTTGGTGGAGTTAGGATTGCGCCGTTTTTAACAATGAAAATGTTGTCTCCGCTACCCTCCGAAACGTATCCGTTTCTGTCAAGGAATATAGCCTCGTCCCCACCCTTGGCGTTTGCCTCTATTTTGGCGAGGATGTTGTTGAGATAGTTTAGTGATTTTATGTTGGGTGGGAGCGCATCGAAGGAGACCCTTCTCACCGCAACTGTTACTGCCGTCAGTCCTTTATCGTAGAGGTCGCCGTACAGCTTTCCCCAGGGCTTTGTGATGACGATTATCGATGGCTTCTGACATTTTCTTGGGTCAAGTCCGAGGTCTCCAACCCCCCTTGTAACGATGGGCCTGATATAGGCATCCCTGAGGTTGTTTCGCCTGAGCGTCTCAAGAATGATGTCGATGAACTCTTCCTTGCTGATGGGGATTTTAAGGTCAATGGCTTTGGCTGAATCGTAAAGTCTGTCGATGTGCTCCTTCAGTCTGAAAACCCTTCCGTTGTAGGCCCTTATCCCCTCAAACACCCCATCTCCGTAGAGAAATCCGTGGTCGAAGATGCTAATTTTGGCCTCATTCTCCGGAACAAACTTACCATCCATGTAAACCAGCAACATCAACCTGTAATGAAAGATTAAATTAAAAACAGTTTCGTTTTGGCGATAGCACAGCAGCCACCCTTGCGGCCCTTTCAACAGAATCGAAAACCATCGTACTTGTCCCTTCAATCGTCTTCTTTATTTCATTGTAGTTGTCGGGGGTTGATGAGTAAACGAGAATTGATGGCTTACTGATTCGTTTCATAATCTGTGCAATGACTTCCGTTGGGATTACCCAGCTTGGAGGTGCAACGGCATAAAGGAACATCACAATTCCAACATCCTCGTCCCTGCATACAGCGTCAATAACACCTGTAAAGACTCCGAGGTCGAGACCCGCAAAGGAGAGGTCTACCGGGTTCTCTCTGAGCGTAATTGGGGGCAGAAGTTTTTTCAGTTCTCCCAGCACATCTTCAGAGAACTTTGCCAGTCTACCACCTGAAGATTCGATGATGTCTGCGGCAACTATTCCCAGCCCTGCCTGAATGGTCAGCACCGCAACCCCCTTGCCCTCCTCAACATGCAGTTTCTCCAGAGTCATTGCTACATCGATTAGCTCAGTGGGATTTTCAACAACCACTGCCCCAGCCTGCTTCATAGCAGAAACAAAGACTTTGTAGTCTCCAGCCATGCTCCCTGTGTGGCTGATAGAAGCCTTGTCAGCCATGCTGCTTTTTCCTGACTTCATAACCACGACCTTCTTCTTCGTCCTCCTGATTTCTTCAAATATCTCCCTTCCCAACTCGGTTCCTTCAACATAAAGGGCAATGACATCCGTATTTTCGTCTTCTCCAAGAAATCTCAATGCATCGGGGAAATCAACATCGCACCTGTTTCCAAGATGAAGGATGTGGCTGAAACCTGCATCTCTGAAGCTGTGCATTACGTAGTGACAGATTCCACCGCTTTGCGAGATTAAGCCGATTCTACCCCTTTTCATCTCGCTGAACATCGGTGTAAAGCTGGCGTTTAGACCATTCACCAAACTGACGATACCGAATGTATTGGGGCCAATAATCCTTATTCCGTATCTTTTTGCGATTTCCTTTAGCTCCTCCTCCCTTACCTTACCCTCCTCTAACTCGGCCTCTTTAAATCCAGAGGATATGATAACTGCCCCTCTGACTCCAGCCATTGCAGCCTCCTCGACAGCCTCCACCACCTTGTCAGCTGGAAGGGCAACAATCGCAAGGTCAGGGACTTCAGGAAGGGAGTTTATCGATGGATAAGCTTTCAGACCGAGAACTTCGGTGAGCTTGGGGTTAATGGGGTAAATTCTAAGATTATCGTTGGTCATCAGACTTCTCAAAACTGAATGTCCAACCTTAATGGGATTTGCGGATGCACCAACCACGGCAACAGACTTAGCGGAGAGTATGGCAGAGATATCTTTAATTTCACGATGATGAATCTTCCTTCTCCTCTCCCCCACCATCCTCGCATCCGCAACAATCGCTCCTTTCTCATACACAAAAACCGGATTCAAGTCCATCTCAACTATTCCCTCTCCCTCAACAATCTCATTCAGCTTCATCAACAACTCAACAACAGCCCCAACATCTCCTTTAACCCCTCTGTAACCCTCCAACAGTCTATACCCCTTAACCTCCCTGACCATCTCCTCAGCATCTCTTCTTGTTAGGGGAAGCAAACGGAAGCTGACGTCCTTCAAAACCTCAACAAAAACCCCTCCCAGACCAAACATTGCAACGCTTCCAAACTGCTCGTTCTCCGCAACGCCAACAATAACCTCAATCCCCCTCTCCAATTGTGGCTGAACATTCACTCCCTCAGCCTTTGGAATGGACATCAGCCTGCTGAAAACCTCCCTAACATCATTTTCAGTCCTAACGTTGAGTGCTACACCACCAACATCGCTTTTATGGATGATTTCTCTGCCTGCAACCTTCATCACAACGGGAAAGCCGATTTCTTTTGCAGCTTTAACGGCCTGCTCTTCTGTCTCGCAATAGATGCACTTTGCAGTCTTTATGCCATACTTCTCAAGCAGAGCTTTGGATTCGTGTTCGAGGAGCAGTTTCATACTTTGCGAAATTGTCGAATGTTTTAAACGTTTTTCTATTTTAATTTCAGAGCGAATTGCTTACGAGTTCCCTCCTTATTTCTCTAATCATCCGCGGCATGTCAATTTTCATCGGACAGACCACCTTGCACTTTCCGCAAAGAGTTGAAAGGAAGCAATTATCGTTTATCTCCGACGTTATGGCACTCCAGACAATCCCCATTGGTCCTCCATAAACCTCTATTCCCCAGAAGTTTCCTGCAAGCTGAAAAACCGGGCACTCAAGCTGACATCTTCCGCATCTTATGCAGAGAAGCTGTTCCCTGTATTTTGTATTCCTTCTGCCGTTGTCGAGGAGGATAACATGCATTTCCTGCCCCTCTATCTTCTGATTTACGTTGATGTAAGCTGGAGGAAAAGTCCCGAAAAAGGCAGACTGAAGCATAATTGATTTGAGGGCGAGTTCATCCGATGGCAGGATTTTGTCAACACTCACGACAGCAATGTACTTTTGTGGTAGGGAGGTTGCGAGCCTTATGTCCCCCTCATTTTCGATGAGAAAAATCCTTCCTGTTTCGGCAGAAAAGGCGTTGCATCCTGAAACACCCACATCAGCCCTGAGAAACTTCTCTCTTAGAAATTCTCTGACACCTCTTGCCAGTTCTTCTGCATCACTCCCTTGAACGCTGATTTTTCTCAGTATTTCGCCCACCTCCTTTTCCGATAGGTGCAGTGCGGGGATTACCATGTGCATCGGCCTTCCTCTGGAAAGCTGAATTATTAGCTCACCGAGGTCGGTTTCCCATACCTCATTTCCCAGACTCTCAAGGTATTCTCTCAAATGAATCTCTTCCGTAACCATTGACTTGGCTTTAACTATAACCTTCCCACTTCCAGCGATCTCCCCTGCAATTTTCCTTGCCTCCTCGGCATTCGATGCAAAATAGACGGTTGCACCCTTATCTTCCAGCGAACTTCTTGCCCTCTCTATCCAGAAGTCAAGATTTTCAATGACCTGAAGCTTTGCACTTCTCAATTCCTCGGCGTATTCCAGCAGGTAGGGATGAGTTTCTAAATTTCTCCTCACGGAGTCCTTTAAGTTTCTTAAAGACCTGTATATCCCCTCCCTTATCGTCTTCCTTTTTAATGCCTCATAGACGTTCATTCTTCACCTCTATCACAACAGTAAGCTTTTTTGGGCCGTGCATTCCGTAGATGAGCTTCCCTTCAATGTCGGCTGTTTTTGAGGGGCTGCTTGAAGCGAAAAGGCAGTCTGACTTCGCTGCAGCGTGCCTGTAGGCCTCGATAGCATTCTCCTTAATGTCCTCCTGACTGAGTATTATGACGTGGTGCTCTGCCAGAGCCGCTCCCTTCCTGTCCTCGACGCCTCCCATGAATATGATGCCAGTCATTTCGTCAGCACTCAGAGCACGACTAACGTGGGCTCCATCAAAATTTAAAACCTCAGCTCTTTCTGTAACAACCACTTCAGCCCCATTCTGCCTTAAAACCTCGGCAATTTTCATTCAACCACCATGCCCAAATCCAGAACTTCTCCACCAGCTCTCCTTAAATTGGCAAGACAAATGGGGCAGCAGGTCAGTATTTTCTCCTTTCCCAGCTCCTGAACTCTGCTTTTTGCTATTTCAATTGAGATTTTTGGTGATATGGCCTCAACTGGACCTCCACAGCAGTTGGTCATCTCTCCCGTGTATTCAGGTTCTCTGTAGCTTATTTTCGCTTTACGCAAGAATTCCCTCAACCTGTCCGATAATTCCAGATACCGCCCGTAATAGCACGGAATGTGGAGATTTAAGGGCTCATTTATTGTCGAAATACCATCAGCAAGTTCAAAATACGTCCTGACCTCGAATTTTACTCTGTAGAGCTTTTTCAGGGCGTACATAGTGTGCGGGTCGATGGTTACAATGCCCTCAACTCCAGCCCCCTCCAACTTTTCAGTGACCGAGCGAACGTGCTCATCAAAAAGTTCATCGTATCCAAGTTCGTAGAGCATAATCCCGCTGTAGAAGTCCATTTCGGGGTTATAGAAAACGTTGACTCCACTCCTCTCCAAAAGTGAGTAGATATTACTGATAATATCTCTCGATTCTGACAGGCCTCTTCCTGAAATGAATGGTTTTATTGCTCGCAAAGGGAAGGGTAAGGCTGTGATTCTCTGCAATCTCGAATTTTCCAGCTTTTCGAGGAACTTAACTGCAGCGTTTATGTAGGGAAAAAGCTGGTAGAGCATTCCCGTGAAGAATAGCCACCTTCCGTCTTTTTTAAACTCCACATTACCCCACCAGGAATTTATGGATGAGTCCCTGAAAATCCTCAGAAGGAATTTTGCGACATATTCGGGCTTTATCATTCATTACGAAATGTGCAAACTAAAAGAAAAAGGTTTGCCTTAGTTGAACTCCACCATTTCTCCCGTTCTATCGTAAATTCTAAGCCCCTCAACCCTCTCAAGTCTTTCAGCAAACTCCTCTGAGGTAAGGCACTCCAGAAAGTCCTTCACTGCCTCCTTTTCCAGCCGGTCTTTTCTTATCAGGAAATCGTACTCCTCGCTTCTCAGCGGAATGAAGTCGAGGCCATACTGGGAGGCAACACTCCTGATTCCCACCCCGACATCGGCCTTCCCGCTTGCAACTGCAACTGCAACGGAGGTGTGGGTTTTCGCCTCTATGCTGTATCCCTTAATGGAGGCTGTGAGCTCGTTAAAGCTCAGTCCCTCTCTCTCCGCAACCTCTCTGAGGTACATGTCCGTCAAAATCCTCGTTCCACTCCCCCTGTTTCGGTTGATGAAGGTGACGTCTTCTCTGAGCAGGTCTTCAAATCCCTTTATCCCCTTTGGATTTCCTCTGGCAACAATCAGACCCTGCTCCCTCAGATAGCCCTTCACAAGCACAGCGTTTCTTACCCCATATTTCCTTACAATTGGTTCGTTGTAAACTCCACTCTCGTCGAGCAGATGCGTTCCTGCAATGTCCGCCTCACCCCTCCTTACGGCAAGAATTCCCCCCGTGGAGCCGACGTTTATCACCTTGCTCGTGTAGGGCTTTCTTTTCCGCAAAGTGGAAAGCAGAATGTCCACGCCAATGCAGTGACTTCCGATAATCATCAAATCTGAAGGCTTTAGCTGGCTGAAGAGCCTCACCTCAACCTCATCGCCCTCTTCAAGCATCACAACGTTTTCAGGAATCTCCACAAAGCCGTCGGTGAAGGCAAAGGCCGTAACAGCCCCGCTGTAAGAGCCGCTGACTGGATAGGCAGAGTATCCCTCAGCCCCCTCCACAACGTTCACCGGCAGATATTCTCTCCTTCCCTCAGCCGAGAAGACCTTTATAGCGAGCCTTGCTCTCACCTTTTCCCCCGAAGGTTCCCTTATTCCTGCGAGCTCCCTTATAATTGGGGCTACAATCACCTCAAAAACCGTGATTGCAGAGGTTGGATAACCCGGCAATCCAAAAATGGGCTTTGATTCGCTCACAGCTATCACAGCAGGCTTTCCGGGCTTTATGGCTATGCCGTGTACTATGACTCCTGGCTGAAAGTCATCGAGAATGCGGTACATGACATCTCCAGCTCCCGCAGAGGTGCTACCGCTTGTTAGGACAATGTCCGCTTCCTTTAGAGCCTTAGCTATAAGGCTGCGCATCTCCTCTTCGTTATCCCTTGCGATGCCCATTATAATCGCTTCACCACCATTCTCTTCCACGGCAGCAGCAATGCTGTAGGAGTTGACGTCGTAAATCTTTCCCTCTTCCAGCTTCTCTCCCGGCTTCGCAAGCTCGTTTCCGGTGGATATTACTGCCACTCTCGGTCTGCGGTAAACCTCAACCTCGCTTATTCCGCATGCGGCCATCACGCCAATTTCCCTGTGTGTCAGCCTCGTCCCCTCTCTGGCAATCAGCTCTCCAGCCATCACGTCGCTTCCCGCATACATCACGTTCTCTCCGGGAGAAACCGGGCGAAAAATATCAATCTCGTCCCCCCTTCTCCTCGTGTACTCCACCATAACAACTGCATTGGCTCCCTTTGGCATCATAGCTCCCGTTGCAATTTCCACAGCCTTCCCCCTTTCGACCTCCATCTCAGGCCTTTTCCCGGCCTCCACAGTCCCCACAATTTCGAGAGTTACTGGGCTGTCCTCTTCAGCCTCAAAGGTGTCCTCAGCCCTTACCGCATATCCGTCCATCGTCGCCCTGTCGAAGGGAGGAACGTCTGTTAAAGCGTAAACGTCCTTAGCCAGAACTCTTCCCGCGGCGAGGTGGAGCGGAACGACCTCAGTTTTTCTCTGGGGGCTGAAGTGCTTGAATAGAAGTTCTCTCGCTTCATCAACAGTCACAACATCGCGAAAAACCTTCCTCATTCGAACACCTCTGTAACGTCCCTCAGGAGTGTGACCTCCACCTCCTCGCCCTCCTCGTATCCCTCCTTATCCTCAGGAACCACCAGAAGGGCATTTGCCCTGACAAAGGAGCTGAGAATCCCCGAACCCGAAATCCTTATCGGATAGACCTTTCCATCCTCCCACAGAACTCTTACATTACTCCTGACACCAATCTCAGATGGTATTCTGCCCTGCAGCACACCCTTCTGCCTGCTCCACTTTCTCGCGACGATTCTGACGTTCATCATTCTGTAAAGCGCGGGAACGGCGAAGGTGTAAAAGCCGAGTAAAGCAGCAGCAGGTGAGCCGGGGAGCATGAAAACAGGCTTACCCTCAACAACCGCAGCCCCGGTTGGCATGCCCGGCTTCATGGAAACGCCATGGAAAATAATCTCGCCAAACTCACTCACGACTTCAGGAACGAGGTCCTTTGCCCCAACAGAAGTGCCGCCCGTGATTAGAACTGCGTCGAATTTTAGTCCCTTTTCCAGCTTATTCCTTAAGTCCCCCCTCTCGTCCCTGGCAATCCCAATGGACACAGGTTTGAAGCCAAACTCATGAAGGGCGTTGCAGAGCATCGGATTATTTGAATTGTAAATTTTGCCCTCCTCCAATTCCATACCCAGCTCGATAAGCTCGTTTCCAGTGCTCAGCACTGCAACTCTCGGCTTTCGATAGACCCTGACCCTCTCAATTCCCAGTGAGGCTATAACTCCTGCATCCTGTGGTTGCAGAATTTCCCCTTTTTTCAGAACCACCTCCCCGGCTTTTAGGTCCTCACCTTTCCTTGAAACGTTTTTCAATGGGGTAACGGACTTTAGAACCTCTACAAAATTCCCGTTCAACCTCGTATGTTCGAGCATAACCACTGCGTTGGCCCCTTCGGGCATCATTCCCCCGGTTACAATTTTTAAAGCCTTCCCGGATTCAACTCTGGTAGAGGGAATGCTGCCTATTTCAACTCCGCCTGCCAGCTCAAGCATAATTGGATTGGTTGGAGAAGCGCCAAAGGTGTCTTCTGCTCTGACAGCGTACCCGTCCATTGCGGCTCTGTCAAAATGGGGAACGTCAAAAGGAGCGATGACATCCTCAGCAAGGACGTGAGATTGAAGGTTAAAAACGTCGATATCAACAGTATCGAGAGTCTTTAGCCTTTTGAATAGTTTTTCAAGGGCAACATCAACCCTTTCCCTTTTCAAAAAACCCTTCTCTCTAACCATTATGCGTGACCATGCAGATCGGTTTATAGTTTTTATTAGACTTATGAGCATCTCATAAAATCCACCCCTAACCGTAAACTTCATAAGACATCCCTCCAACAGATAAACAAGGGCTCGTGGTCTAGTGGTTATGACGTCGCCTTGACGAGGCGAAGGTCCCCGGTTCGAATCCGGGCGAGCCCACTTTTCTCCTGAGTTTTTCGAGTTTGGT
>DAINRD010000048.1:0-6939 GCA_036742095.1 Archaeoglobus sp.
ACTGCAACACCCCCATCTTTCAGGCCTGAAAAAACGTCTACCGCTTTGAGAATGACCGGGTCGAGAACTGCAATCAAATCGGGATGGTAAACCTGACTGGTTTCGTAAATCTCCCTATCAGATATTCTGGCAAAGGCTACAACGGGAGCACCCCTTCTTTCAGCCCCAAAGAAAGGCATGGACTGGCTTCTGAATCCGGAGAGGTAGGCAGCCTCAGCTAAGAGCTTGCTGGCAGTAACAGCCCCCTGTCCACCTCTCCCGTGAAACCTAATCTCCACCTTCATACAATCGATAATTGTTTTTAATTCTATTTAACCCAACATTCGAACATGTTAGCTTGCTTAGCGAAGAGATATCACGAAAAAGAATTTAAAATTGAAAAACAACAGTTGGCATGCGGGCGTTGGAGGTGAACCTGTCAGAATCTGAGATTTACGAGAGGGACCTTGAAAAGTATGCTGATTTCTTTGGTGGCAAAGGTGTGGCTGTTAACCTCATGCTTGAGGAGATTCCCAGGGGAACTGACCCACTCTCAGAAGAGAACATCCTTATTTTTGGAACTGGCCCTTTGAATGGCATTAATTTAAGCGGGGCTTCGAGGGCAACATGCCACTTCAAATCCCCCATGACCAACGGCTATGGCGAGTCGCAATGCGGTGGTTTTCTGGCCTATGAGATGAAGAAAGCTGGATTGGACTTCATTCTGATTAAGGGAGCTGCAGAAAAGCCAGTTTACCTGCTGGTTGACAGGCTGTGGGGTAAAGATGCCTTTGAAACCGAGGAGTATTTGAGGGAAAAGCACAGTGGAGAGGTTCTCAGCATCGGACAGGCAGGAGAGAATCTGGTGAGGTTTGCGTGCATAACCCACAGGAAGGGGAGGCAGTTCGGCAGAGGAGGAGCTGGAGCTGTGATGGGGGCGAAGAAACTGAAGGCAATTGTCGTTAAGGGAAAGGGCAGGGTGGAGGTAGCAAATCCCGAAGCATTGAAGGAGTTTCGCCAGTGGTTGAATGAGAGGCTCAGGGAGACTCACAGAAGCCTGATGGTTTACGGCACATCTGGTATGATGGCCCTCGTCAACGAGCTGGGAGTGCTTCCCACGCGATACTGGCAGAAAGGAAGGTTTGATGGGGCGGAAAAAATCAGCGGTGAAGAGCTGAAAAAGCACTTTGTCAAAGATAAGAGCTGTTACGGCTGCTACGTTGGTTGCGGAAAGCTTGCGAGGGCCAATGGTGCTGAAACGGAGATTGAGTACGAAACTCTCTTCGCCCTCGGTGCCCTCTGCGAGAATTCTGACTTGGCCAGGCTGCTCAAGGCTGCCGAACTCTGTGACCGCTACGGGATGGATACCATCACAACGGGAAATGTTATAGCCTACTGGATGGCTCTCGGAAAGGCAGATTTTGGAGACGCTGCGAAAGCGTTAGAGCTCGTTGATAAGATAGCTTTCAGGAGAGACGAGGGGGATTTGCTGGCGGAGGGGGTTAAGGAGGTTGCTGAAAGACTGAAAGCTGAAGTCGAGCCGGTGCACGTTAAAGGGCTTGAACCCGCTGGATACGACCCGAGGGGTCTCTTTGGCATCGCAATTGGCTATGCCACCTCGCCAAGGGGAGCATGTCACATGAGAAGCTGTGCCTACAGGCCAAACCTGACAGGACACCTCAAAAGGCTCAGCACTGAGGGGCAGGCGGAGATGGTGAAGGATTACGAGGACTTCTACGCTGTGATGGACTCAATGGTTTACTGCAGGTTCCTCTGCCTGCCCATTATAGGGCCGATATACTGGGAGGAGCTTTCAAGGCTTTACGAGATTGTTACTGGTGAAAAAGTTGAGGTGGAGCAGTTCAAAAGGGTGGGAGAGAGAATAAACAACCTTGCAAGGGAGTTCAACCTCAGAGAGGGAGTGAAGGACTATTCCCTTCCAAAAACGCTTTTAAAGGACATCGGGGAGGAGAACTTCCAGAAGATGCTTTCGGAGTACTTCAGGCTCAGGGGGTGGAGCTGATGCAGATTGGGGTTATTGGAGCTGGAGAGTGCGATGAAGAGACTTACAGAATTGCGTACAGAGTTGGGGAGCTTATTGCCGAGAAAGGGCACGTGCTGATAAACGGCGGTCTCGGAGGGGTGATGGAGGCCAGTGCCAAGGGTGCGAAAAGCAAGGGTGGGCTGGTTGTCGCCGTTCTGCCGAGGAAAAAGGATTTCTGCAACGATTTTGCAGACATAAGAATTGCCACGGACATGGGGCATGCAAGAAACGTAATCATCGTCCACTCCTGCGACGCTTTGATTTCCGTGGGCGGTGGTTACGGAACAATTTCGGAGATAGCCATAGCGCTTAAGGAGGGGAAGAGGGTTGCATCCCTTAAGCCTCCTGTCGTGATTGAAGGGATGAGAGTGTTTGAGACTCCAGAGGAGGCAGTTAATTACTGTATCTCATCCTCTGTCAAGTAGCAGCTCGGGTCAGCCCCCCACAAGTCGCCGTAGCGGTAAGCTCTAACTCTGAACCCCCCACATATTTCCTTAAAGTGGCACCTGCTGCATTTATCCCTGAGATACTTGGTTTTTTCCCTAAGCTTTTTCAGCAACTCATCCTCACCCATCCATATTTCCTCAAAGCTTCTCTCTAAGACATTTCCAACAGTGTAGTCCCACCAGAACTGGTTTGGATGAACGTTGCCCTGATGGTCGATGTTTGCGAGCCTTATTCCGCTGCTGTCTCCTCCTCTGAATCTCAGGAACTCAAGAGCCATCTCCGCCCTTTCAGAATCAATCTCCTTCAGCTTCAGGTAGGTGTAGATGCCATCAGCAGGATTGTCTACCGTCATGATCTCCATTCCTTCCTTCTCAGCCTCCCTGAGAAGAGAATCCATTAGTGCCCTTCTCTGCTCGTTGGTAATGTCGTCCTCGAACTCCGCTCTGCCAGATGGGACGAGGTGGTAAAGGCAGAATCTTGGAATTTCGTGCTCCCTCGCCAGCTTGATGAGCGGAAGAACATCGTTGAAATTGTATTTGCTCACAGTGAACCTTATCCCCGACAAAACAACTTCTGAGGCCATTAGCAATCCATTAAAAGCCCTCTCGTAGGCCCCCTCAACTCCCCTGAACCTGTCATTGGTTGACGCTACACCGTCGAGGCTGACTCCAACGTACTCGAAAATCTCAAGATTCTCTGCCGTATCTCTGTCAATTAGAGTTCCGTTGGTGGACAGAACTGATCTTATCCCTTTCTTTTTAGCATAGCCAGCAATTTCGAAGATATCTTCCCTTAAAAGGGGCTCACCACCGCTGAAAAGGATTAGCGGAACTTTAAACTCCGCAAGAGAGTCGACGATCTGGAAGCACTGCTCGGTCGTTAACTCCGAAAAATCGGAATTGGCGGATGCGTAGCAGTGAAGGCATCGCAAGTTGCATCTGTTCGTTACATTCCAGACGACAATGGGGCGTAGGGATGAGGCAAACTGCTTGAGCTTTTCGGGAATGAAGCTTGAGTCCCCTCCGTAGGTTATCTGCCTTGAAACAGTTGCTTCTCCTGCAATAAGCTTGCTCAGACTGATCATCCTCAACCTTAGCAGCAAACTTCAAAAATAGTTTTCGAAGGAAAGCTTATTTATCTCACTCACCAACTATAGCCAAGCCGGGGTTGCAGAGCCAGGCCACTGCGGGAGACTCGAGATCTCCTGCCCGCAAGGGCGCGTGGGTTCGAATCCCACCCCCGGCGTTTGTGACTCAAGAAGACGATTCAAACAGTTCAACAATTCTGAAAAAATTTAAATTGAAAACAGCAAATAAATCCCGTACAGGAATGCGGCAATGAAGGCAAGCGTTGTGAAGGCTGAAACAGCTCCTCTTCTCCTCATTCCGGCAGTGGTGTCCAGCAGTATCGCCCTCAGCCCGTTGAAGGCATGGAAGGATACTACAAGCAGCAAGACTGCATAGAGAACCTTGAACTCCGGCTGGGAAACCCTCTCAACCACCTCAGCATATCTCAGCGCATCGTGAGAAGTCATGTGGGTCAAGTAGAAATGGGCTGTGACGAGGAGAATCATCAGCAATCCGGTGAGCATTTGCAGAAGCCATGCCACCGGTTCCAGAACGTTCTTTGCAGAGTTCATCTCAACCACCCGTTAAGGAATACATTATGTAGCTGGCATACAGCCATACCACCACTGCAATTAAGGTGAAAACGACAAGAAGAGGCTTCCTGTATTCATAAGCCACTCCGAACTCGTGCAGTATTATTCTGAATCCGTTAACTCCGTGGAAAACACCGCAGAGCACGAGCAGCAAATCAAAGACCAGAAACTGCTTTGAGACTGTAACTGCAATCATCCCCTCGTAAGTTGAGCCAGTTTTGTCCATAAGGGTCGAGAGGTAGGTTAGATGCATCAGCAGGTAAATCAGCAGCACCATGCCAGTCAATCGCTGAAAGGTAAAGGCCCAGCTGAAAACACTCCTCCCTCTGACTGTGAACCATTTCGTAACGCTCATCTCAACCACCCCAAGAGCAGGTTAAAGGCGGTCTTCCTCCTCAGCATCTGCACGGCCTTTGCAGGCTCCACCTTCTTCGGACACACCTCGCTGCACTCCATCGCCAGATGGCACCTCCAAACTCCCTGAGAGGAGCTGGCAATCTCGTACCTCTCCTTCTGTCCCTCATCCCTGCTGTCTGCACAGAATCTGTATGCTGCAGCCATTGCAGCGGGGCCAAGGTAGCTGTCAAGAGTCGCTGCTGCGGGGCAGACTGAGTAGCAGGCTCCGCACTTGATGCAGAGTGTGAAGACGTAGTACTCATTCAGCTCCTCAGGAGTCTGCAACAATTCTCTGGGCTCGGCGTAGTTGTCGTCCTTCCTTATCAGGTAGGGCTTTACGGCCTTGTGCTTGGCGAAGAACCCCTCAAACTCCGTAATCAGGTCTTTAATAACCGCAAAGTTGTCAAGGGGCTCGACTTTCACCGCATTGCCGAGGGTTAAAACCTGAGTCTCACAGGCCAGCCTTGGCCTGTCGTTTATCTTCATCGCACAGCTCCCGCAAATCCCCATTCTGCATGATGCTCTAAAAGCCAAACTTGAATCGAGGTTCTCCTTGATATAGTAGAGAGCCTCAAGGACAGTCATCCCCCTCTTTGCAGGCACATCAAAACTCTGCCAGTAGGCCTTTGCCCCATCAAACCTCCTGATTCTGAACTCAACCATCCCACCACCTCAGTACTTCCTCTCAACCGGCTGCCACTTCGTTATGGTTACTGGTTTGTAATCGAACCTTGGCCCTTCAGGAGTGTAGTAGGCTAAGGTGTGCTTCAGCCAGTTCTCGTCATCTCTCTTGGGATAATCGAGTCGGTAGTGAGCTCCCCTGCTCTCCTTTCGCATTAAAGCTCCTATGGCAACTACCTCTGCCAAATCGAGCATGTAGCCAATTTCGATGGCTGATGTCAGATCGGTGTTGAAGCCCCTTGATTTGTCGTTTATCTCCACACTCTTGTAGCGTTCCTTCAGCTCCCTAATCTTCTTGACAGCCTCCTTCAGCCCCTTCTCCTCTCTGAAGATCCACATGTTTGTGTCCATTGTCTCATTAAGCTCCTTCTTAATCTGATACGGACTCTCATCTCCGCTTTTGCCCAGAATCCCGTCAAAGATTCTGGTCTCTTCCCTCTGCCTGAAGTCGGCTGAAATCTTCCCCTGCTTTGCTCTCAAAGCATATTCAGCCGCCACTTCTCCAGCAACTCTCCCGAAAACCAAGCATTCAGCAGTGGAGTTTGCACCGAGCCTGTTTGCTCCATGAATGCTCACGCAGGCACACTCACCTGCAGCAAAGAAGCCCTTTACTGCAGTCTCGCACCTCACATTGGCGTCTATCCCTCCCATGGTGTAGTGGGCAACTGGCTTGACGGGAATGGGCTCCTCCACTGGGTCTACGCCAGCAAATTTGATTGCTGCATCCCTTATTAGCGGTAATCTCTCCTCTATCTTTTCTTCTCCAAGATGCCTCAGGTCGAGGGCTATGTATGGCCCATAATCCCCCTCAAATCCTCTCCCCTCAATAATCTCCGTCCACATCGCTCTCGAAACGACATCTCTTGGAGCTATCTCCATCTTCTCCGGAGCATACCTCTTCATGAACCTCTCCCCATCTTTGTTCAGCAGGTATCCTCCCTCCCCCCTGCACCCCTCTGTCATGAGAATGCCTGAGGGAATTAGTCCTGTGGGATGGAACTGGAAGAACTCCATGTCCTTGAGGGGGATGCCGTTTCTGTAGGCTATCGCCAGCCCATCTCCCGTAACCTGATGGCTGTAGGTCGTGAAGCCGTAGAGCCTTCCCGCCCCTCCAGTGGCGAAAATTACTGCTTTTGCCTCAAAAAACTCCATCTCTCCAGTCCTGAGTTGGACGGCAGAAACTCCCTGAACAGCCCCATTTTCGATGGCGAGGTTGGTTATGAAGTACTCAGGAAAAATCTCGACGTTTTCGTACATTAGCATTCTCTCGTATAGGGTGTGAACTTCGTGAAGGCCAGTTCTGTCCTTCGCGTATGTCGCTCTGTTGAAGCTGTGCCCTCCAAAGGGTCTCTGGGCTATGGTGCCATCCTCATTTCTGCTCCAAGGACACCCCCAGTTTTCCAGCCTTATGATTTCCTTTGGGCATTCCCTGACAAAGAACTCAACTGCATCCTGATCGGCCAAAAAATCGCTCCCCTTAACCGTATCCCACGCGTGCAAGTCAAAACTATCCCCTTCTCTCAAAACAGCCGCCGTTCCACCTTCAGCACAGACACTGTGACATCTGATGGGGTAAGTTTTTGCGATGATGGCAATGGAGAGGTTTCTGCTTTTTTCTGCCGCAGCTATGGCAGCCCTCATCCCTGCAATCCCTGCTCCGACGATAACGATGTCGTGTTCCATTTCACCACCCTTTGCTTCTTCTCAGGTTCATCCTATATAAACGTTATTC